>JALSJL010000178.1 GCA_026989405.1 Marinosulfonomonas sp.
ATCGCTGTATTGCTGCTCTGACAGCGTGCGTGGTCGTGGCGCAGCCGTGACGTATTTGTCCCATAGTGCTTCCTTCCATTCCAACGAATAGATCGCACCATCAAACCATGGGATCAAACACCTAGGGCTGCGGCCAGGGCGGCCTCATCGGCGGGCCTGGTTTTCCAAGCCGCGCGGGCCTGCGTCCTGTGTCTGGCCCTGCCCGTCGAAATGGATATGCCTTTCGAATTTGGGATTTCCTGGTGCGTAGACTCCATGAAGTTGGTCATCAATTACCGCATTTCTGCCCGAATTGGCGGCAAGATTTACAGGTGAACTCAGCCCGAAGGGGATGCGGGCCGCAGATCTGGAGCCTGAACATGAAGACAATTGCCAACCGTTTCTGGAATGATGAGCTTGGAAGTTCCGTCGTTGACTGGGCGATATTTGGTGCCGGCGTGCTTTCGCTTGGCGTCGCACTGGCCTCGACACTCGTCTGACGCGACCAACCACACCCGAGTTGACGAAAACCCGGCCCGCGGCCGGGTTTCGCACTTCGGCATTCATACATGATGCACCGAACCGATCCGCAGATTTTCACTCGGATCACCGCATCAGAAAACCTTGAAATTAAATTCTCAAATTCAACGTGCCAGAATCCATTTCAGGTCACACCACCCGCCCACGACCTGTTCTGCGAGGCCATTTCGCCAAGACAGTCTTTCCCGGGCGTTGAATTGAATGCAGTGTTCGAGTTCTTCCAGGAAGATGCCGGAAACGCGCCCTTGGCTGGATCGTCATCTTCGCCAGCCAGCGATGTAGCCACCAACATGAACACTCCACTGGAATCGCTGGATCCGGCCAAATACTGACTGGCCGGAACCGCCTTGATCAGCCTTCCCGGATTACCCTCAGATGAAGCTCGCGCAACTGTTCGTTACTCGGCTCGCTTGGCGCGCCCATCATCAGGTCTTCGGCGCGCTGGTTCATCGGGAACATGATGACTTCGCGGATGTTGGCCTCATCGGCCAGCAGCATCACCATACGGTCGATACCCGCGGCGCAGCCACCGTGCGGCGGGGCGCCGTATTTGAAGGCGTTGACCATTCCGCCAAAACGCTTTTCGACCTCATCCTTGCCGTAGCCGGCTATTTCAAATGCCTTGAACATGATTTCCGGCTGGTGGTTGCGGATCGCGCCCGAGATCAGTTCGTAGCCGTTGCAGGCGAGGTCATACTGAAAACCGCGCACCTCCAATGGATCGCCCTCCAGCGCCTCCATGCCGCCCTGGGGCATGGAAAACGGGTTGTGGTCGAAATCGAGCGCGCCGGTTTCGTCGTCCTTCTGGAAGATCGGGAAATCCACGATCCAGCAGAAGGCGAAACGGTCCTTGTCGGTGAGGCCCAGTTCCTCGCCGATTACCACGCGGGCCTTGCCGGCGACGGTTTCAAACGCTTTGGGTTTGCCACCGAGGAAAAACGCGGCGTCGCCGACGCCAAGGCCAAGCTGCTGGCGGATCGCCTCGGTGCGTTCGGGGCCGATGTTTTTCGCCAGCGGGCCGGCGGCCTCGATCCCCTGCCCCTGGTCACGCCAGAAGATATAACCCATCCCCGGCAGCCCTTCTTTCTGGGCGAAGGCGTTCATCCGGTCGCAAAACTTGCGCGATCCGCCCCCCGGTGCGGGAATGGCGCGGATCTCGGTGCCGTCCTGTTCGAGGAGCGAGGCGAAGATCTTGAAGCCGGAGCCTGCGAAATGTTCGCTGACCACCTGCATCTTGATCGGGTTCCTGAGGTCCGGCTTGTCGGTGCCATACCACAGCGCCGCATCGCGGTAGCTGATCTGCGGCCAGTCGGCATCGACCTTGCGCCCGCCGCCGAAGGTCTCGAAACAGCCCTGCATCACCGGCTGGATGGTGTCGAACACGTCCTGCTGGGTGACGAAGGACATTTCCAGGTCGAGTTGGTAGAAATCGGTGGGGCTGCGGTCGGCGCGCGGGTCTTCGTCGCGAAAACAGGGCGCGATCTGGAAATACTTGTCATAGCCCGAGACCATGATCAGCTGCTTGAACTGCTGCGGCGCCTGGGGCAGCGCATAGAACTTGCCCGGATGCAGGCGCGAGGGCACCAGGAAATCGCGCGCGCCCTCGGGGCTGGACGCGGTGATGATCGGCGTCTGGTACTCGCGAAAGCCGCGCTCCCACATGGCGCGGCGCAGGTAGGCGACCACGTCCGAGCGCAGCTTCATGTTGTCCTGCAGCTTTTCGCGGCGCAGGTCGAGATAGCGGTATTTCAGCCGGGTCTCTTCCGGGTATTCCTGGTCGCCGAATACCATCAGCGGCAGTTCCTCGGCCGCGCCCAGAACTTCCATGTCGCGGATGAAAACCTCGATCTCGCCGGTGGGGATCTTGGGGTTGATCAGATCGTCGTCGCGCGCCTTGACCTCTCCGTCGATGCGGATGCACCATTCTGAGCGGACCTTTTCGACCTCGGCAAACACCGGGCTGTCGGGGTCGCACAAGACCTGGGTAATGCCGTAATGGTCGCGCAGGTCGATGAACAGGATGCCGCCGTGGTCGCGCACCCGGTGGACCCAGCCCGACAGGCGGACCTTGTCGCCAACGTTGGATTTGTTCAGTTCGGCGCAAGTATGGCTGCGGTAGGGGTGCATGGCAGGGCCTTTTTCAAAGCGAATGACGGTTCGCGCCGATACACCTTGCGAGCGCCCGGAAGTCAAGCGGCAAGGCTGCGCCGACCGGGGTGCAACGGGCGCAATTTCTTTACAACAGCCCGAAAATTGGACAGAATGACGCATCTGGTGGGGACATCGGGATTCAAATATGTGACGGCGCTCGCCTGATGCGCCCTGCCGCCCAGAATTGTTTGGGGGTAAGACAATGTGGAATGCACTGCTTGATCAACTTCTTCGCCATCTGGTGAAGAAAGGAAGTTTGCGCGTCAAATTGCCCGACGGACGGCAGGAATCATATGGCGACGAAAGCGGCCGGACCGTTTCGGTCATCATACATGAACCCGGAACGATCCGCCGTTTGATCCTGAACCCCGAACTGGCCGTGGGCGAAGCCTATATGAACGGGGATGTGACGATCGAAGATGACGATCTTCACGGTTTCATCGCAATCATGCTGGCCAACAAGAACGATCACGGAATGGTCTGGTGGCTGCGCCCGGTGGAATACTTGCGCAAGGCCTTTCGGTGGGTCTGGCAGTTCAACCCGGCAAGCCGCTCAAAACGCAATGTGGCGCATCACTATGATTTGTCTGGCGAACTGTATGACCTGTTCCTCGACAAGGACCGGCAGTATTCCTGCGCATATTTCCGCCACCCCAACGATACGCTGGAACAGGCGCAGACCAACAAGAAGCATCACATCGCGCGAAAGCTGCTGCTCAAACCCGGCATGACGGTTCTGGATATCGGCTGCGGCTGGGGCGGCATGGCGCTGACGCTGGCGCGCGACTATGGCGCGCGCGTGGTGGGCGTGACCCTGTCCGAGGAACAGCACGCCATCGCCACCCGTCGCGCGCAAGAGGCCGGATTGGCCGATCGCGTCGAATTTCGCCTGATGGACTATCGCGAGGTGACCGAGACCTTCGACCGGATCGTGTCGGTGGGGATGATCGAGCATGTCGGCGTGCCGCACTACCGCGAGTATTTCCGCCAGGTCCACGACCGGCTCAAACCCGACGGCGTGGCGCTGATCCACACCATCGGGCGCGCCGACGGCCCCGGATCGACCAGCCCGTTCATTCGCAAATACATCTTTCCCGGCGGCTATGTGCCCGCAATGTCGGAAGCCATGGCGGCCATCGAGCAGCAGAATCTTTTCGTGGATGATGTCGAAGTCTGGCGGCTGCACTACGCCAAGACACTGAGACATTGGCAGGAGCGGTTCGATGCCAACATCGACAAGGCCCGTGAAATCTATGATGACCGGTTCTGCCGGATGTGGCGTTTTTATCTGGTCGGGGCTGAAATGACCTTTCGCCATGATGACCAGGTGGTCTTTCAGTTTCAGCTTTCGCGACAACAGGATGCGGTCCCACTGACGCGGGACTACCTGTATCGCGACGACGATAGCAAAGATCGCGCGCCCGCCACGGAACTTCAGCACGCAGCCGAATAAGCCGGCGCGTCATTTCGAACACGTCCGCGCAAAACGGCCCGAACAAACAAGGTCCAAGGTGGCCTTGCGTGGGCTGGTTCTCTATTCAAGCGGCCATAGTTGAACCAGAAGTGCAATTCGAATGACGCGTTTTCAGTTCCGAATTCTCATACTCTTGTTTCCTGGCGCGTTCAGCCTGGGTTTTTTCTGGTTTTTCCCGACCCATTCCCCCGACCTCATGGCAACCTGGCTTGCCGGCCAGTATCTTGAGGCCGGGCAACCCGATCAGGTCTATGCCGAAGTGGACAACTATTTTCGCATGTATCCACCAAGCGACTGGCGCATGTTCATGGCGCGTGAATACCAATATGAAGGTCCGGTATTTCCGTTCCTTTATCCACCGCTTTGGGCAAAACTCGGCCAGTTGTTTTCCGGCGTCAACTTCTGGAGGCTGGCGGCAGTGGCGCTTGCGGTGAATACGGGGCTGTTGCTGGCAACCGTCTGGCTGGCGTGGCGGACCTGTCGGCCGACGATCGGCCCCATCTTGTTCATGGGGCTGGCGATTGTCTTGCTGGCCTCCAACCACATAGGCTCACTTGCCCTGTTCCAGAATCAACCACAGATTCTGGCCAGCTTTCTGCTGGTGCTTGCCGCAGAACGCATCCGTGCCGGGGCCACAGCCGTGGCAGGCACAGCCCTGGCCCTTGCCGCGGCCATCAAGATCTACCCGGCGCTGCTGGCCTTGCTGTGGTTGGCGGGGCGCGAACGGCGCGCCTTTGCATGGTTTGTGGGAACCGGCGCCGTTCTGGGGCTGATCTCGGTTTTCTGGGCCGGTTGGCCACTGCATGCCGCGTTCATCGAGCAGATCAGACTGATCTCGAATTCGGTGCTTGTCACCGGTGTCACCTTCAATCTCGACGCCGCAATCGCGCAACTGGCTTTTGGCGACCGGCTGTTGTGGGTTCCGGCGCTCGAGGGGCCCTCTCCGGCGGAACCCGACCCCGGATGGTATTCGATGCCGCGCCCGTTGCTGTGGCGTGTGATTTCGCCGCTCTTGCTGCTTGGCGTCCTTGTCTGGCTCGCGCGCCTTTTCCGGGCGGCCCGCCGCGATGTCCAGGTTTCCTTGCTCTGGCCCCTTGCAATCATTGCTGTCGCCCTGGTCTCACCACTTTCATGGGTTTATTATTACATTCCGGCAGCCTGCTATGCGCCGGTTCTGCTTGACAGGCTCGGTGCGCGTCTGGGCGGAACAATCCTTCTGGTCAGTTTCGGCACGATCTTTGGCCCCTTCGTGAAATTCTACCGCGCCCTGAGCGAGGAGGACGGTGCCGCCGCCATTTTCCAGACCACCCCGTATTTGTACCAGATCGTCGGAACCCTCGCGATGTTCGTGTTGGCGACCGGTTTCTACATCGCCGCGCGGCGCGCCATGCATTCGACTTGAAAGACCTTGCCCCCTTGCATCCCGGACCACCCTGTCTATAACCCACGACAATTTGCAGACACCCCGGGGGCCGCATGCCAAAACGCACCGACATCCAGTCGATCATGATCATTGGCGCCGGGCCAATTGTCATCGGACAGGCCTGCGAATTCGACTATTCCGGAGCGCAGGCCTGCAAGGCGCTGCGCGAAGAAGGCTACCGGGTGATTCTGGTCAATTCGAACCCGGCCACGATCATGACCGATCCGGACATGGCGGATGCCACCTATATTGAGCCGATCACCCCGGAAATCGTGGCAAAGATCATCGAAAAGGAACGCCCCGACGCACTGTTACCAACCATGGGTGGGCAGACCGGGCTGAATACCTCCCTGGCACTGGATGACATGGGCATCCTGAAGAAATACGGCGTCGAACTGATCGGCGCCAACCGCAAAGCCATCGAAATGGCCGAGGACCGCAAGCTGTTTCGCGAGGCGATGGATCGGCTGGGGCTGGAAAATCCGAAGGCTACGATTGCCAATAACCTTGACGAGGCGATGGCGGCCATCGACCATGTGGGCCTGCCCGCAATCATTCGCCCGGCCTTTACGCTTGGCGGCACCGGCGGCGGGGTCGCCTACAACCGGGATGACTACGAACATTTCTGCCGCTCGGGTCTGGATGCCAGCCCGGTGAACCAGATCCTGATCGACGAAAGCCTGCTCGGCTGGAAAGAATTCGAGATGGAGGTGGTGCGCGACACCGCCGACAACGCGATCATCGTCTGTTCCATCGAGAACATCGATCCGATGGGGGTGCATACCGGCGACAGTATCACGGTGGCGCCGGCGCTGACGCTGACCGACAAGGAATACCAGATGATGCGCAGCGCCAGCATTGCGGTTCTGCGCGAGATCGGGGTGGAAACCGGCGGGTCCAACGTGCAATGGGCGGTGAATCCCGAGACGGGCCGCATGGTGGTGATCGAGATGAACCCGCGGGTCAGCCGTTCCTCGGCGCTGGCCTCCAAGGCCACCGGCTTTCCGATTGCCAAGATCGCCGCGAAACTGGCGGTCGGCTATACGCTGGATGAGCTTGACAATGACATCACCAGGGTGACGCCCGCCAGTTTCGAGCCGACGATTGATTACGTGGTCACCAAAATCCCGCGCTTTGCGTTTGAAAAGTTCCCGGGCGCCGAGCCGCTGCTGTCGACTGCGATGAAATCGGTGGGTGAGGTGATGTCGATCGGGCGCACCTTCCACGAAAGCCTGCAAAAGGCGCTGGCCAGCATGGAAACCGGGCTGACGGGTCTCGACGAAGTGGAAATCGAGGGCGCCGATGATACGCCCGAGGGCCGCGCGGCGGTGATCAAGGCGATCAGCCTGCAGACGCCCGACCGGCTGCGCACGATTGCGCAGGCCATGCGCCACGGGCTGAGCGATGACGAGATCCACGCGGTCACCATGTTCGACCCCTGGTTCCTGGCCCGCATCCGCGAGATCGTGGAGGCCGAAGAGCATGTGAAGGCCGAAGGGCTTCCCAGCGATGAGGCGGGCCTCCGGGCGCTGAAAATGATGGGCTTTACCGATGCGCGACTGGCTGTTCTGACCGGCCGAAACGAAGATGCGATCCGCAAGGCGCGGCTTTCATCCGGCGTGACCGCCGTTTTCAAGCGCATCGACACCTGCGCCGCCGAATTCGAGGCGCAGACGCCCTACATGTATTCCACCTACGAGACCCCGGTGATGGGCGAGGTCGAATGCGAGGCGCGCCCGAGCGACCGCAGGAAGGTGGTGATTCTCGGCGGCGGGCCGAACCGGATCGGCCAGGGGATCGAGTTCGACTACTGCTGCTGCCACGCCTGTTTCGCGCTGACGGACGCGGGCTATGAGACCATCATGATCAACTGCAACCCGGAAACGGTTTCGACCGATTACGATACCTCGGACCGGCTGTATTTCGAACCCCTGACCTTTGAGCACGTGATGGAGATTTTGCGCGCCGAGCAGGAAAACGGCACGCTGCACGGGGTGATCGTGCAATACGGCGGGCAGACGCCGCTGAAGCTGGCGAATGCGCTGGAAGAGGCAGGCATCCCGATCCTCGGCACCAGCCCCGACGCCATCGACCTGGCCGAGGACCGCGAGCGATTTCAGGACCTGGTGAACCGGCTGGGACTGAAGCAGCCGAAGAACGGAATTGCCTCGACCGACGCCGAAGCCCTTGCGATTGCAGAGGAAATCGGGTTTCCGCTGGTGATCCGCCCGTCTTACGTGCTGGGGGGCCGCGCGATGGAGATCGTGCGCGACATGGCGCATCTGGAACGCTACATCAATGAGGCGGTGGTGGTGTCGGGCGACAGCCCGGTGCTGCTCGACAGCTACCTGTCGGGCGCCATCGAATGCGACGTGGATGCGATCTGCGACGGCCAAATGGTGCATGTGGCCGGCATCATGCAGCATATCGAGGAAGCCGGCGTGCATTCGGGCGACAGCGCCTGTTCCCTGCCGCCCTACAGCTTGCCCAAGGACATCATCGACGAAATGCGCGCCCAGACCGAAGCGCTGGCGCTCAGCCTCGGCGTGGTCGGGCTGATGAACGTGCAGTTCGCGGTGAAGGACGGCGAGATCTACCTGATCGAGGTCAACCCGCGCGCCAGCCGCACCGTGCCTTTCGTGGCCAAGGCCACCGACAGCGCCATCGCCAGCATAGGCGCGCGGGTGATGGCGGGCGAGCCGCTGTCGAACTTTCCCAAGCGCCCGCCCTACCCGGCCGACGCCGCCAAGGGCGCGCCCGAGCCGATCGGCGATCCCATGCGGCTGGCGGACCCGAACATGCCGTGGTTCTCGGTCAAGGAAGCCGTAATGCCCTTTGCACGCTTTCCCGGCGTGGATACGCTTCTTGGCCCGGAAATGCGTTCAACGGGCGAAGTCATGGGCTGGGATCATGATTTTCACCGCGCGTTCCTGAAAGCCCAGATGGGCGCGGGCGTCGAGTTGCCGCAGGAAGGCACAGCGTTCTTGTCAATCAAGGAAGCCGACAAGACCGACGTGCTTGTGGAAGCCGCGCGCACACTTGTTGACCTGGGCCTCTCGATTGTCGCAACGCGCGGCACAGCCGAGTTCTTGCAAAAGCACTCGATCGCCGCCGAAATCGTCAACAAGGTCTATGAGGGCCGGCCGAACATCGTCGACCTGATGAAGGACGGCGGGGTGCAACTGGTGATGAACACCACCGAAGGCGCGCAGGCCGTGGAGGACTCGCGTTCGATGCGAAATGTGGCGCTCATGGACAGGATCCCCTATTTCACGACGCTCGCGGCCAGCCACGCGGCGGCGCTGGCCATGAAAAAAGGACGCGAAAAAGAGCTTGGCGTGCGCGCGCTACAGGGGTGATACATTCGGCGCCAGTCTATCCGGCGCGACGCTTTTCGACGGTTTTCGCCCGACGCGGCTTGGTGCCACGACGCGGGCCGATGAAAAGATCCATCGCAACCGGCGCGAAATTCTGAAGGCCAGGGTGCCCGGTCTTTCGCCGGCGGCTCTGGAAAACCGGCTTGTCCATGGCCGCGCTCTCGATCAGGCAGGTGTCCATCGCCTGCTCCAGTTCCCTGGCAACAAGCGGGAACCCCATCTCGACGCTCTTGTCGGACAACTCCCATATGGCGTCAAACAGCCAATCGCGCGCTTCAGGCATTGTGTCATCCCCCCAAACAACTCAACCTGCCGCGCTTCTGCGCAGCCCCGACTACAGGATCTATCAGGCCGCCCGGAGTGCTCTCAAGGCCGGGCGGCAGGGCCTGCGCGTCCTGGCAGGAAACTGGCAATCTCTTGCCGAACCGCGCCGTCAATCAAGGATATTTTCAACCGGGTTATCCACAGTCTGCCCGCCCAGCCCGCCCGATGTGCCCCCTGTGGCCTGCCATTCTCCGCCGGCATTCACTCTGGAACCCTGAACGTGAGCGATGCCCACAGAGACATCCAGACCGGCTCAAGCGTGGGGTCGCTCGCATCCAGCGGCAGCATTTTCACGGCGTCCACCAGATACTCATGCCCCTTTTCAACCGGAATGGACGCGACGCCGGCATCGTCGGTGCGGTATTTCATCACCGTCACCGCACCGTTGTCATCCTTGTCAAACACCTCGACCTGCGCCCTTGGCCTCGGGGCGCCTTCGAAAAACAGCTGCACCCGAAACCCGTCGGAAAGGTCATCTGCATATGGGTTGGTCAAGGCCACAAGCTCGGTGCGCAACCCCACCTCGCGGTCGGCGCCCTGCCCGCCGCCGACAGCCACCAGCGACTTGGCAAACCGGCGATAGCTTTCCTTGAACCCCGTTCGCGGCAACCCGCGCGCCGCATGCAGGGCCAGCGTGTCGTCCAGGTCCTTGTGGGTCACAAAACCCTCGAACCGCTCCCATTCATCCCATGTCAGGCTGCTGTCGGTGGTTTCATGCACGACCACCCAAAGTCCCGCCTCCGGCACGGCCATGTTCAGCGCCGGGCGGTCGCCAATGCGCCCCTCCACCGGTATGACAAGCTCGCCCCTGATCAGTTCAAACCGAACAAACCGCGGCGGTAGATAGCTGAATGGGCCACCCGAGAACTTTTGCCCGCTGCGCAGGGCTGCGACAATCGGCTGCCCCGGATCGACCACATATTTTTCCGGCGATATCCAAAATTCGTGGCCAAGCGCCGCGCCCGTGTTTAAACACAGGGAAACAATGAGAAAGGCCAGGGTTTTCATGGTAGCGCGCGCTCCTTTTTTACATATGCGGGTGAGGATAGTCATGTTGTCAAGCATGCTGGCGATCATTTTGCTGGCAAGCTCGGCTACGCGGATGCTGGCTCATGAAATCCGGCCGGCAATAGCTGATGTCTCGGTTCAGGGAAATCAGGTCAGCATCGACATATTGCTGACGCTGGAAACTCTCGTCGCCGGGCTGGACGTAAGCGAGCTGGAAGACACCAACGCCTCGCCTCTGGCCGAGCGCTATGATGCGCTTCGCGCGCTTGATCCGAAGGCTTTGCGCGCCGCTTTCGACAAGGCCTGGCCCGACATTCGCGGCGGCATCCATATCCTTGCCGGCGACAAGCGCCTGACGCCCGATGTGACAGCGCTTGAGATACCGCCCACAGGCGACCTTGAGCTGCCCCGCGAAAGCCGTCTGTCGCTGGTTGCCGACCTGCCGCCCGATGCAACGCCGGTCATATTCGGATGGGATGGCGCTTATGGCCCGATCGTCGTGCGCCAGATTCTCGAGGACGGCGATGGCTACTCCGGCTACCTGACCAAGGGCGACCTCAGCGCGCCGATGCCGCGAAGCGAAAGCGCGCGCCAGCCGTGGCTGAAAGCCTTTACAAGCTACATCGTGATCGGCTTTGAGCACATTATCCCCAAGGGTCTGGACCATATACTGTTTGTGCTCGGCCTGTTCTTTTTCTCTCTGAAAATGCGGCCGCTGTTGCTGCAGATCACGGCGTTTACCGTCGCCCACACGGTCAGCCTGGCGCTCGCGACTCTCGGGATCGTTCAGATCCCGGCCAGCATCGTCGAACCATTGATCGCCGCCTCGATCGTCTATGTCGCGGTCGAGAACATCATGCTCAACGACCTGCGGCCCTGGCGCCCGGCTGTGGTGTTCGGGTTCGGGTTGCTGCACGGCCTGGGTTTTGCCGCGGTGCTTGGCGAAATCGGCCTTGATCCGGGCCGGTTTGCGACCAACCTGATCGGTTTCAACGTCGGCGTCGAACTGGGACAGCTGACCGTGATTGCCGCAGCGTGGCTGGCTGTCGGTTTCTGGTTCGGCAAGAAACCCTGGTATCAGGCGGTGATCGCCCGCCCGGCATCGCTTGCGATAGCCATTGTCGGGGGCTATTGGTTCATCGAACGGGTTTTCTTGTAAGGCGCGCGGCGCTTATCCGTTGCCAGCCACGGCTTCTTCCTCAAGGTTGAGCTTCATGCTCAGCAAGACCTCCTGGATCGCAACCGTTTCGCGAAGCAGACGTTTGGACTCGTTCAGCGTGATGACCCCGTCTTCGATCGACTGGTTGTATTCTGCCATCAGCATCGCAAACCTCTGGCTCAACTCGATCACGTCCGAGTTCACACCACCGGGGGATGAATTCTTGTTGCTGTCGCCGTATGACATCGTGATGCCAAGCAATTCGGCAAGCGCGCTTGTGACATGCGGATACGAGGCTTCGGCTTCCAGCGCGGCCACCGCATCGATCGGCATGAACCGGTCCTGATGCTCGGGCGCATCAGAATAGTATCGCCCCAGCGTCGCCTTGGATTTTCCGGTCAGCTTGCACGCGGTTTCCAAGCCCACATCTTTCACCAGCGCCTCGGTGTGGCGCTTCAAATAGTTACCATATCCTGACATTCATCTTCCACTCAGATTGCCCCACGGGGAATTCACCCGTGCCTTTCCCATTAATGCCCGCGCAAGGAAATGTCATTCATAAAAGGCTCCGGCTGGTCCGGGGTTTTGTGAGTGGCCGGCATTTTTGCCGGTGAACGGGTGGGGCAACCCCGGTCTTGCCGGGGTCAGAAATTCGGTTCGCCGGAGTTTCCGGTGCGTAATTGGTGCAAGATCCGCTCCATCCCCTACGGCTTCGGCCCAGGATCTGGCAGTAAGGGTGCCGGACTCCACCCGTTCATTTTTCAGCATGCTTGAAGCGCGCGGACAGGCTGGTAAAAGCCTTTGCATGGCAAAATTGTATTTTCACTATTCCACCATGAATGCGGGCAAATCCACGCTGCTCCTGCAGGCGTCGCACAACTATTACGAGCGCGGCATGGAGACTTTCCTGATTACCGCGAATCTCGACAACCGCGCCGGCCAGGGGCGCATCGAATCGCGGATCGGGATCGGCGCGGACGCTGCGACCTTTTCTGCTGATGACGATCTGTTCCGGATGATCGGCGAACGGCTGCAGAAATCGCCTGTCGCCTGTGTTTTCATTGATGAAAGCCAGTTCCTGACAGAAGCGCAGGTCTGGCAGCTGGCGCGCGCAGTTGATGATCTGGATGTGCCGATCATGTGCTACGGGCTTCGGGTCGACTTTCGGGGAAAACTGTTTCCGGGCTCGGCCGCGCTGCTGGCTTTGGCCGATGAAATGCGCGAAGCGCGGACGATCTGCCATTGCGGGAAAAAAGCGACAATGGTGGTGCGGCTTGGCCCCGACGGCAAGGCGCTCAGGGATGGCGCGCAGGTGCAGATCGGCGGCAATGACACCTACGTTTCATTGTGTCGCAAGCACTGGCGCGAAGAAATGGGCGACCGGGCGGGCGGCTGAGGCGGTCAGACCGGGTTTGGCAGATCGCGGCCTTCATTCCAGGCCAACAGGTTATCCAGCGCCATCATCCCCATGCTTTCGCGCACATCCTGCGCGTTGGTCCCAAGATGCGGCAAGAGCGATACGTTTTTCATCGACAACAGTGCCTCCGGCACCTGCGGCTCACGTTCGTAGACATCCAGCCCCGCCCCGGCAATCTCACCCCCATGCAGCGCGTCGATCAGGGCGGTCTCGTCGACAATGTCACCGCGTGCGACGTTGACAAAGACCGCTTGCGGTCGCATCGCCTTGAAGAACTCGGCGCCAATCATCTTGTGGGTCTGCGCCCCGCCCGGCAGCGCAACGACGGCGACATCTGCGGCTTCGGCCAGGTCTGTCAGGCTGGCCATTTGGCGTGCCGGCATGCCGGGCTCGGCCACCTCGGAGCGGTTGAAAAATACCACGTCCATGCCAAACCCGTAGTGGCACCGATGTGCGATAGCCTTGCCGATTCGGCCCATTCCGACAACCCCGAGCGTCTTGCCACCGATATGCATGCCCAGCAATTGCGTGGGCGCCCAACCGCCCCAATTGCCCGCGCGCACCAGCATCTCTCCCTCGCTTGCGCGCCGCGCCGCCATCAGGATCAGCATGACGCCGATATCCGCCGTGGCATCGGTCACAGCCCCCGGCGTATTCGAAACGCGCACGCCTGCCAATTTCGCGGCCGCTGTATCGATATGATTGTAGCCCACGCCGAAATTCGCGATCATCGAGCATCGCACAGGGCGCGCCCCCGCGAATGTGTCGGCCTGAAAAGCGTCCCCCAGCGTGGCCAGTATCGCGTCATGGGTTTCAAGCGCGGCGACGGCCTCGGGAACGGACATCGGCCGGTCTTCGGTTCGTTGCGTGACATCAAAATGCGCCTGCGCCCTTTGCATGACCGCGTCGGGCATTTGCCGTGAAATCAGCAGTTTCTTCATCAGTGCATCCTCTGGCCGTTTGCCACCGGACGGTCGGGGGCAATCAGCACGATGTCACCGTTGTCATCCGCAAGCCCCAGAACAAGCACTTCCGACATGAATTTTCCGATCTGACGCGGCGGAAAATTGACCACGGCCATGACCTGCCGGCCAACCACGGCATCGGGCGTATAATGCGCGGTGATCTGTGCCGATGTCTTTTTCTCGCCGATCCCGGGGCCAAAATCGATCCAGAGCTTCAACGCCGGCTTTCGCGCTTCCGGGTAGGGCTCTGCGCGCAGAACGGTTCCGACGCGAATATCGACCTTCAGAAAATCATCGAACGCGATCTCGCTCATGATCCGAGCTCTTGCGAACGTTTCACCGCCGCCCTGACGGCCCGGCGCATCAGCGGGCGCAACCCGTCTTTTTCATCCATGAGGATACCAAGCGCAGCGGCGGTCGTGCCCCCCGGGCTGGTCACGTTTTCGCGCAGACGCGCCGGCGGCTCATCGGCTTGTTCGGCCAGCGCACCGGCGCCGGCAACCGTTGCCTTGGCCAGTTGCATCGCCAGATCCTGCGATAGACCTTCTGCCTGCCCCGCCTCTGCCAACGCCTCGATCAGGTGGAATACATAAGCCGGGCCAGACCCGGAAACACCCGTCACCGCGTCGATCTGGCCTTCGTTTTCCAGCCGCACAGTCTGTCCGACCGCCCGCAAAAGCCCCTCGGCAAGCGCCATCTCGACGTCCCCGGCCCGTTGGTTGCCGATCAGCGCGGTTATCCCCTTGCCGATGGCCGCAGGCGTGTTGGGCATCGCCCGGATGATCACGGCCTCCGGCCCAAGCACCTCTTGGTAAACCGAAAGCGGTATGCCCGCCGCCACGCTGATGAACAGGGTCCCGTCATGACCGGCGATCTGGCGAAGCGCGGGCAGCGCCTCGGCCATCATCTGCGGCTTTACGGCAATCAGGACAACCGCGGGACTCTCGGGCAATTGCCTGTTCAGATGCAGCCCGTCCAGCCCCTTCAGCCAGTCGGAGGGATGCGGGTCCACCACCCAGACCGACGAGGCCGGCAACCCCTGCGCAAGCCAGCCGCTGAGCATCGCCGATCCCATCTTGCCGCATCCCAGCAACACCATGCCACGATCGGAAATCTTGTTCATGTCCATGTTCAACCCATCCGACAACATCAGGCCTGCCCCGGTGGCAGACTACAATCATGAATGAAATGGTAGGGCTTTGCGCGCCCGGCGCAAGACCTGTCAGGCCCGCCCGTAGGCCTCGGCAATGGCGACCTGCATCGATGCTTCCGCGGTGTGGCCGCCCCAGGTGGCCATCTGGAAGGCCGGGTAGAACCGTTCGCACGATCGCACGGCTGCATTGATCAGCACGTCGACCTGTTCGGCTCCGGCGACCTGTCCACCGGTCAGGATCAGGCCATAGCGGTAGACCATCAACCGCTGCGCCTCCCAATAGGTGAAGGCCCCGGACCAGCAAACATCGTTTGTCCGGTTCAAAACGTCATACAGCACGTTCAGGGTGCCCTCCGGCGGATCCATTTCGAAGGTGCAGATCAGGCGCAGGGTTTCATCCTGTTCCGACCAGGCCAGTGTGATCGAATAGGTGCGCCACTGGCCCTCGACGGCCATGGCGATCTGGTCATCGGCGACGCGGTCAAAGTCCCACTGGCGAAACTCGGCGACGTTCTCGACGATATCAATCGGGTGAACGTCCTCGCTAAGATATACCTGCTCGGATAGCGACATGCCTGCCCTCTTCTTATTGTCCGTCCCGCAGGCGCTCCGGCCTACTAGAACTAGGTGTCTGCTCTAGGAGCAGCATATCCTTGCTGCCTCCTTACCAGATATGGTGTTCTGAAAGAGAGCCCCTGTAAAGGCATATTTTCGGACTATCCACAGCTAAATCCGGCTCGGAGCCGCCGAACAGCACATATTTGACGGCCCTTGGGGCAAATGCCGGCCGTGGCAGACCAAAGCGGTGGCGGTCACGTGAATGTGATGTCAGGTCGGCCGGGTCTATCCGGGTGTCTTGCTGCGCGGGGCGGGCTTCTTTTTCAGCACGGCCTTCTCAAGCGCGTCGAGGCGCGTCTTGAGCACTTCGTTCTCTTCGCGTGCCTTCCGGGCCATCGCCTCGACCGCTTCGAATTCCTCGCGCGTAACAAAATCATGGTCCGCCAGCCAGCGCTCCAAAAGGCTTTTCATCGCATTCTCGGCTTCTTCCTTTGCCCCCTGCGCAACGCCCATGGCATTGGTCATCAGTCTGGACAGGTCGTCGAGAATCTTGTTGCGGGTCTGCATCCCGGCCTCCTTTGGCTGCGTGGCCCCTATATGGGACGCGGGCGCATGCGGCGCAAGGTTGACTTCATCCTGGCACTGATCCATCCCGAAACCATGTTGAACATTGTCATTCCTTTTCCGAACATCAGTCCGGAAATCTTCTCTTTCGAGATTGGCGGCTTCGAAATTGCGCTGCGCTGGTATGCGCTGGCCTATATCGTCGGCATTCTCATCGGCTGGTGGCTGATCGCACGCACCCTGCGCCGCAAGGAACTGTGGCCGAACGACACCCCGCCGCTGGACAAGACCCGGCTGGACGACCTGCTGACCTGGATCATCATCGGCATCATCCTTGGTGGTCGGCTTGGCTTCGTGCTGTTTTATCAGCCGGCCTATTATCTGAGCCACCCGGCCGAAATTCTGATGGTCTGGCAGGGCGGAATGTCGTTTCACGGCGGCTTTCTGGGCGTGGTCGTGGCGGTCTGGCTGTTTTCCCGGCGCCACGCACTGCCGCTGGCATCGTTGGCCGATGCGCTGGCCTTCGCCGCCCCGGCGGGGCTGGCCCTGGGGCGTATTGCAAATTTCATCAAGCCCGAGCTTTGGGGCCGCCCGACCGATGTGCCCTGGGCCGTGATCTTCCCCGGCGACCGCGCCCAGGACTGTCCCGGCATCGAAGGCCTCTGCGCACGCCACCCTTCGCAGCTTTACGAGGCCGCGCTCGAAGGCGTCCTGCTGGGCGCACTGCTGCTTCATCTTGTCTGGCGGCGCGGATGGCTGAAGGTCCCCGGCCAGACCGCGGGAATGTTTCTGGCAGGCTACGGGCTGTCACGTTTCGTGGTTGAGCGTTTCCGAGAAGCCGACGCCCAGTTTGTCAGCCCTGACAACCCGCTTGGCCATGTCATCGGATCGGGATGGTTTGGCCTGAGCATGGGGCAGGTATTGTCGCTCCCGATGATCCTGATCGGCATCGCCGTCATCTTGTGGTCCCGGCGCCGGGCTCGAGCCATACCATGACTCCTCTGGCCAAAATCCTTCACCGCCGGATTTCGGCCACGAGCCCCATCACGATTGCCGATTTCATGGCCGAGTGCCTGCTTCACCCCGAACATGGCTACTACACGACGCGTGATCCCTTCGGTCGGGGCGGAGACTTCACCACGGCGCCGGAAATCAGCCAGATGTTTGGCGAACTGGTTGGGTTGGCGCTGGCGCAGAGCTGGATCGATCAGGGCCAGCCGCCGGCATTTGCTCTGGCCGAGCTTGGTCCGGGCCGGGGCACGCTGATGGCCGATGTGCTGCGCGCAACACGCGCGGTGCCGGGGTTTCACACCGCGATGCAACTGCATCTTGTCGAGGCGTCCGGGGTCTTGCGCGCGCGCCAGAAAGAAACGCTTTCGCAGTATCGTGTGGACTGGCTGGACACCGCGGGGGCGCTTCCACCGCTGCCGCTGTTTCTGATTGCCAACGAGTTTTTCGATGCGCTGCCGATCCGCCAGTTTCGCCGCGACAAGGCCGGCTGGCGCGAAATCCATGTGGCGGCAACGCCGAAGGGCCTGGGTTTCGGCCTGACCGCCCCCGTTCCGGTAGACATGCTGGATCATCGCCTCGCTGACACAAGGCCCGGCGATATCGTGGAAATCCGTCCGTCAGCCGGGCCGATCATTGCAACCATTGCGTCACGCATTGCGCGATTTGGCGGCTGCGCCCTGGTATTCGACTACGGCGACTGGCGGTCCCTGGGTGACACCTTGCAGGCCCTGCGCAATCATGCGCCAGAGCCGCCGCTGGAAAACCCCGGCGAAGCGGACCTGACGGCTCATGTCGATTTTCAGGCTCTGGCCGAGGCCGCAGCCGGGACCGTCGAGGCCGCCGTCACGACGCAAGGTGAATTCTTGCAGCGGCTCGGGCTTGCACAACGGGCGCAGGCCCTTGCCGCAAACCTGTCCGGCGACAGACTTCGTGAGCATGAGGCCGCCTATCACCGCTTGACTGCGCCCGCGCAAATGGGGACCTTGTTCAAGGCGTTCGCCCTTCACCCAAAAACCGCCCCGCGACCACCGGGTTTTGAACCATGACCTTGGACATCATCACCAGCCCAGACCTTGCTCCCCTCAGGCACGGTTTTTTCGCCCGTCGCGGCGGCGCTTCCTCGGGCGTGTTCGAGGGCCTGAATTGCGGCCGTGGCTCGAGCGATCAGACAGAGATGGTCGAAATCAATCGCTCCCGGGTGGCCAACGAAATGGGTGTTTCCCCCGATCGGTTGATCACGCTCTACCAGGTCCATTCGGCCGACGTGATCGAAGTCGGCCCCGACGGGCTGGCCCCGGGCACCAAAGCGGATGCGCTTGTCACCCGGGCCACCGGCGTCGCCCTTGGCACGTTGAGCGCCGATTGCCAGCCGGTCCTGTTCGCCGAGCCCGGCGCCGGCATCGTCGGCGCGGCACACGCCGGCTGGAAGGGGGCCCTGGCGGGCGTTCTTGAAGCCACAATCGACGCCATGGTCAGTCTCGGCGCCGAGCGTGAGCGCATTGCGGCCGTGATCGGCCCGACCATCAGCCAGCGCGCCTATGAGGTCGGCCCCGAGTTTCTGGACACCTTCCTTGCCGCCGACCCGGACCATGCCCGGTTTTTCGCAAACGGACGGAACGGCCGCTACCAGTTCGACCTGCCGGGATTTGGCCTGATGCGCCTGCGCGCGTCGGGCATCGGGTCGGCACAATGGACCGGGCATTGCACCTACTCCGACCCGGAGCGGTTCTTTTCCTACCGCCGTAGCGTGCATGCCGGTCATGCCGACTACGGCCGCATGATCGCGGCCATCCGCCTGTAGTCGCAAAGTCGGCCTGCCCCCGCCAAACAAGGCAGCGACATGGCAAATTGCACATGCCGCCCCCATCAGCACGGCATCGTCTCGAATTTTACTCTTTGTTTCCATAACCTTGAAGACATGAGCGCGCCAGGTGGCCACCACCACTCTGCCAGGAACTTCCAGAAATCACACCGGAATTGCCCGAAGTATGCCCAATTCGCCCGCCAGGGTGTTCCACATGAACCCGCGCCTCGACGCCGCGGGAACCTAACGAGGAGAATTCAGGATGAGACCCACCAACCGTTGGCAGAAAATGATCCTGGCCACCGCCCGAAATTCGGACCTGAGCCTGCCCTGGACGACAATGGCTGCGCGGCTGCGATGCCGGGAACGTGCCGAATCCTGATTCTGCTCAGCTGTCGTACCATTAACGCCAAATAAGGCAAATCCGGCCTCAAACCGGCAACAAAACCAATCCCTGCTGCCATATTATCCTTTTCAAAATGCATTTTTTCTGGAATGCTTTGACTTAATATTTTGTTAAGAATTTATTGAAGCGGTTCAATTGCATTTCGGGTGGGGGCTCATGTTGCAGGATTGAACATTGAAGGACTGTTTGTATGAGCTATGTAGTGCGCTCCCATATCAACCTACCCAAACCCTCGGCGTGGACGGTCAACAGGCCCGACCGGATTGCCGCCAAACCCAAGCAACTGGATATCGTGACACGCCGTTACGAAATTTCCTGGCTGGGCCCCGATGCAGAAATCATGTCCGAAACCCGCGTGGCCCCGGCGCTAGGCGTGTTTGAACAGGCCTTTGGGGCATTTGCCCAGGGCACCCTGATCCAGACCGCCAATGGCTATATGGCCATTGAAGACCTGCAACCGGGCGACATGGTGCTGACGGCCAGCGGCAAGCTGCGCAAACTCATGTGGGTCGGCGCGATGATGATCTTTCCCAACCCCGAAGAACTCGGGCTGCCCTCATGCAAATTGTTCCGGGTAACCGAAGGCAGCTTCGGCCATGACCGGCAGTCGCCGGACCTGATCCTTGGATCGGCCGCCAGAATTCTTCCGGGTCACATGGCAACCGATTCGTCTTCGCCGCTGCTTGAGCCGGATGATCTTGTCGATGGCGAGTCCGTGATCGCGATCAACCCGATGTCCCAGATCCGGGTGTTCCACCTGGCCCTG
>JALSJL010000179.1 GCA_026989405.1 Marinosulfonomonas sp.
AGGACCAGCGCGTCGTGGCCGCCCTCAAGGGCCGCCCCGATCATGGCGATGATCCCGGGGTTCATGAAGGGTTCGCCGCCGGTAAAGCCGATTTCCGAGACCGGCCAGCCCCGCGCGGTGATCTGGTCCAGAAAGTTGCGGACATCGGCTTCGCCAATATATTCCAGCCGGTCATTGCTGGGCGAACTTTCAATGTAGCAGTTTTCGCATGTGATGTTGCAAAGAGTGCCGGTGTTGAACCACAATGTCTGCGGCCGGCTCAGGGCGACGCTGGCGCGTGGTTCGCCCGAGGCGGTAATCCGGGGGTGTTCGAATTTGCCATAACCGCGGGCAGGGGGGGCTGTGTCTTTCATGGGTTTCTCATCCGGTCTTGCTGCCAATCGGTGGTAGAATGCGGCGCGGCACAAGAAAACCCCATTGTTGCCGGCTGACACGGTTGTGATGGCGGCGTTGCATGGTAGACATTGGGAAATTGCGCCGATAACAGTGATTGTTAGCGCTAACTGCGCGGCGTGCGCTTATCCGGCCCGAAACATCCGTGATGTCGCGCCCCGCAGGACAACAGGAGCAGAGTGATGGTTTCACGCGTCATACCCGTCGGGACATTCGACCTGGTGATTTTTGGCGGCACCGGGGATCTTTCCCGGCGCAAGATACTGCCGGGGCTGTTTCGGCGCTTTCTTGCGGGCCAGATGCCGGATGATGCCCGGATCATTGGCGCCGCGCGTGCAAAACTGGACAACGACGCCTATCGCCAACTCGTGCGTGAGGCGATCGAAGAGTTTGGCCATGCCGACCCTGGTTTCGAGAGCGAACTGGCGACATTTCTTGAACTGGTAAGTTACGTTCCGATCGACGCGCGTGGCGAAATGGGCTGGGCGCAACTGGCAAAACGGGTGCGCTCGGGTGTCATCCACGCCTACTATTTCTCGGTCGGGCCGGGCCTTTTCGGCGATCTGGCCGAGCGGCTGCATGGCCACGGGATTGCCAACGAAAACGCGCGCATTGTCGTCGAAAAACCATTCGGCCACGATCTGAAAAGTGCGCGTGAACTGAACCGGACGCTGGCGCAGCATTTTTCCGAGAGACAGATTTTTCGGATCGACCACTATCTTGGCAAGGAAACCGTGCAGAACCTGATGGCGGTGCGCTTTGCCAATATTCTGTTCGAACCGCTGTGGAACGCGCAATTCGTGGATCATGTCCAGATCACCGTGGCCGAAACCGTCGGCGTGGACGGTCGCGGTGCCTATTACGACAAGTCGGGCGCGATGCGGGACATGGTTCAGAATCACATGATGCAGTTGTTGTGCCTCATCGCGATGGAGCCGCCCAGCCGCTTTGACCCGGACGCTGTGCGCGATGAAAAGCTCAAGGTCATCCGCTCGTTGGAAGACGTCGACAGCCACCATATCGTTCGCGGTCAGTATGTCAGCCCGGAAGGGGAGCCACTTTACCGCCTGGATGTCGGCAATCCACGTTCGACCACCGAAAGTTTCATTGCCCTGAAATGCCATGTGTCGAACTGGCGCTGGTCGGGCACCCCGTTCTACCTGCGCACCGGAAAGAAGCTGAAGGCACGGATGAGCGAGATTGCCGTCGTATTCAAGGACGCGCCGCACCTGATTTTCGGGCAGGAGGCGGGACGCCATTGCAATACGCTGTCCATTCGGTTGCAACCGGATGAGGGCATGACGCTGAATGTCACGATCAAGGAGCCGGGACCGGGCGGCATGCGGCTGATTGACGTCCCCCTCGACATGACATTTGCCGAAGCCCTTGCCGATCAGTTAGACGATATACCGGAAGCCTATGAAAGGCTGATCATGGATGTCATGCGGGGCGATCAGACATTGTTCATGCGCGGGGATGAGGTCGAGGCCGCCTGGGCCTGGACCGACCCGATCATCGAGGGCTGGGAAAAGCGCGGCGACGTGCCCAAACCTTATGAAGTAGGCAGTGCCGGGCCCGAGGATGCCATGATGCTCATGCATCGGGATGGACGCCGCTGGCGGGAGATCAAGTGATGGAATTCAGAGAATACGCAGACCGCGACATGCTGGAACTGGGGCTGGCCAGCGTTTTGGGCGGCGAGTTGACCAATGCCTTGCAGCAACCGGGCGATGTTCTGTTCGTTGTGCCGGGCGGCACCACGCCGGCACCGGTTTTTGACGTGCTGTGCGCGGTCAACCTGGAATGGGAGCGTGTCACCGTTGCCCCGACCGATGAGCGCTGGGTGAGCGAGGACTCGCCGCGTTCAAACGCGCGCCTGATCCGCGAGCATCTGCTGGTCGAGCGGGCCGCCCAAGCGAAATTCCTGTCGCTCTACACCGGCGCGCCGACCCCGGAAGAGGCCTTTGGCGAGCTTGTCGAGAAGATCGAGCCCTTGTTGCCGATTTCGGTGGCCTTGCTGGGCATGGGCGAGGACATGCATGTGGCCTCGCTGTTTCCCGGCTGCAAGAACCTGGCCTCGGCCCTGCGCGACGAGGCGCCCGACCTGTTGCCCATGCATCCGCCCGGACAGCCCGAAGCCCGCATCACGCTGACCGCGCCGGTGCTGAACGGCGCCCTGTCCAAGCACCTGGTCATCACCGGAGAAGCCAAGCGCTCTGCGCTGGAAAAAGCGCGCGAGATCGGCGATCCGTTGCAGGCCCCGGTTCTGGCGGTTCTGGACGGTGCGGTCGTTCATTGGGCTGCCTGAGCATGGTCTGGAAGGCCCTTGCCGAACGCTTCGACGCGACCCGGTCGCGTTCGATTGCTGCGCTTTTCGATGATCCGGGCCGGGCGGCGGGGTTCTCGGTTCTTGCCGATGACATGCTGTTTGACTATTCCAAGACCAACATCGACGCGGACACGCGCGACTTGTTGCTTGATCTGGCCCGCACGGCTGATGTCGAAGCCCGGCGCGATGCGATGTTTGCCGGGGAAAAGATCAACAAGACGGAAGACCGCGCCGTGCTGCATACTGCGCTGCGCAATCTTGACGGCGGGCCGGTTCGTGTCGACGGCCAGGATGTCATGCCCGGCGTCCTGGAGACGCTTGAACGCATGTCGGTCTTTGCCGAGAACATCCGTTCGGCCCGCCTGGGGCCTGTGGGCGGCGGACCGTTCACCGATGTCGTGAATATCGGCATCGGCGGTTCCGACCTTGGCCCGCAGATGGCAACCCTGGCGCTTGCGCCCTATCATGACGGGCCGCGTT
>JALSJL010000180.1 GCA_026989405.1 Marinosulfonomonas sp.
TCCAGATGTCGGCGACCGGAAACCATGACCTGTCGCCCGCCCATGGCCACCTCAACCTTGTCGGTTTCGTCACCATGTCGATCATGGGCATCTATTATGCCCTGACCCCGGCCGCGGCCGCCAGCAAATGGGCCAGGATACACTATTTCCTGGCGCTCGTGGCTGTCGTCATCCTGGTGCCGGGGATCGTGATGGCGCTGACCGGAAAGGGAGAGGCGCTGGCAAAGGCGGGCTCGGTCCTTTCGGTGCTGTCGGTGGTGACCTTTCTCGCCATGATCCTGAAATTCGGTTTCGGAAACCAGAAGTAGCGGCAGCCGCCCGGCGAGAGCTCCCATGTGTTTCCCGCCGCCTGCTGTCCGGCCAGATTTCAGCGGGGAAAGCGCCGTCCGGGCGCAGGGCGCCGCCATGACATTCAACCAACCTGAAAATGGAGAAGAAAATGATCAAGGTTAACGATTGCGAAGCGTTGGCAGTGCCGAATTCACGCCCCGCGCATCAGATCGGCGCCATCCGCGGCCGGCTGCGCTTCTGCTCAGGGACTGCGACGCAACGCATGCGGCGGGCCCTTCGGCTTGCTGGCGCCCCCCTTACGGCGGCGGCTCTGCTGTCGGCCACGCCGGCCATGGCGCAGAACCTGGGGCTGACCGTCGACCAGCTCATTGAGCGGCTGGGCGCGGCGGCAAATGCCGCCGGCGCGCCGCTGGAATTCAGGGAACTCAACTGTCTGGAGAATGAAAAACCGGGCAACCCGGATGAGAAGATCGTCAGTTGCAGCTACATGATGGGGGAGGGACGCCTGCTGATCAGTAATTCCGAGCCTGAAGGACCATTGATCGACATCGCGACCCAGCCCTGGGGTGGCGGTGAAAATGGCCCCGCTGCCCTGATGATCGCCTGGATTTCCGCCGCGATCAATGAGGGCGAACCCGCCGAATACGGCCCGGCGGCAAATGCGCTGGTCAATGCGGTCGCCTCTGACGGCAACGGCAATGCAAGCATCGGGAAGGCCGGATTTTTCGTTCTCGATCTGGGCGGAGACCTAACCATTACCGCCCAGGCCCAATAGCACCTGAGCGACAACCTGACTTCTTGGAGGAAAAAATGGAACTGTTCACGAATTTTGACGGACGCATTTCCCGCAAGGGATTCTGGATGGGGTTTCTGGGCCTGATTGCGATTGTGCTCATTGCGGGGTGGGGCCTGATATCGATCCTGCCCGGCGGCATCGTGCTGACACTGGCACAGGTCGTGGTGTCCGTGGGGATCCTCTACATCTGGTCGGCCGTGGTGGTGAAGCGGCTGCATGACCGCGACAAGCCCGCAATGCCATGGGCGGTCATCTTTCTGGCGCCCGGCGTAATCTTGCAGATCATGAGCATGTTCAAGATCGGCTACAGGGCCGTCGAAGTGGCAGGGGTCCAGTTCATGGTTCCGGGCACAAGCGCCACAATGGTCATGTGGCTGTCCATGGCCGTGGGGCTGTGGATGTTGGTCGAGCTGGGTTTCCTCAAGGGAACGCCGGGTGAAAACGACTATGGCCCCGATCCGCTCGGAAACACGGCCCCCCGCGAAGGCCAGGCGGAAGCATAGGGCCATGGGGCCGATGGAACCGGAGGAAGCGGAATATTTCACCATCAGCTGGGCGAAGCTGATCGCCATTTCCGGCGTCTTCGTGCTGATCGGGGCAATCGTGATGACGGTCGGCTACCGGATGGGCAGCCAGGGTCGCATGCTGGAGGCACATGGCCTGGAAACCAGCGCCGTCGTCACCGGCAAATCCGTGGCAAAAAGACGGGGCAGTTCCGGGACCAGCGCGACAAGTGAATATTCCGTCCGCTACCAGTTCAAGGTTGGCAATGAACGGCACCGGGCGCGAAAGATCGTATCGCGATCCTATTACGATACGGTCGAGGCCGGAGATACCGTCCCCGTTCGATATCTGGCCGCTGACCCCGCCATCAACGAAATCGAGCCGGGGCGGGCCAGAACGGGGTCGCGCATTGCCACGGGGATTGGGGCATTGTTTGTCATGTTGGGGGGCGCGCTATTGATGATGCCCAGAAAAGTCAGAAAACCGGCGCAGGCAGATGCTGCAACCGGCAAGGACGGAATTTCGTCATGAAATGCCTTGCCGATCCTGCCGGTCTGTCTTTCAGCCGGTGTCCGGGCAGCATGGCACCCTGAACCGGGAAGTCTGAGTTTGTAACAGGAGTTCAGCCATGTGGCGCGCCGCACTTATACAGTTGAACATGACCCAGCTTTTCCTGCTCCGCACGGGCCCGGATGGCCGGCGGCAGGCTTCCTGGCGGGTCTGGGCCCTGATCTTCCTGCTGCCTGTGGCGTTCCTTGTCGGGGCCGCCGCGCTGGCCTGGGACAGCTATTCCTTCGTCGCCAGGGCCGAACGCGCCACCGGCGAGGTCGTCAGGGTCCATGCCTGGGACGGCTGGACCCCCTGGGACGGCGAGACAACGGATTATTCGCCCGTGTTCCGCTATGTGTTTTCCGACGGCGAGCCGACCGAGGCCAGCACCGGCCAATCCTCGCCCAACTGGAACTTCGAAATCGGTTCGCGTCACGAGATATTTTTCAACCCCGCGTTCAAGGATGACGTCAGGTTGAACAATTTCGAGCAGCTCTGGGCCTTGCCGGCAACCATCGTCGCAATCGGGTTGGTGTTGCTCATTCCAGCAGCCATTGCCGCATGGTTCGTCCGCAGACGGCTTCAGGGGGGCCTGGCCGACCTGGCCGGGAGGAAAGCCGGTGCTTGAGCTTGCAGGCAGAATTTCCGGCCGCTTGAGGTCGCTTTCCTGGCCGCACATTGCGGCCGTGGTGCTGCCGATTGTCGCTGGCATGCTTTACGGGCTGTGGGAATGGAACCGTTACCAGGACTACTATGGCAGGCTCGATGCCTTTGGTGTGGAGACGCCGGCAAGGGTGATAGCAAAATACACCGGGACAGCGGGCAATGCACGCTCCGGTGCCTACCACAGAATGCAGGTTGAATTCAGCGTGGACAACACGTTGCGCCGGGGGGTTGTGGATGTCACCCGGCGATTTTTCAAGCGTCACGATGCGCCGGATCGCGTGCCGATCCGCTACCTTCCGGAAGATCCGCAAATTCGCGAGCTGGACCCCCGTGTGCGCCGCAAGTCGGTGAAAGACAGCATCGCCATCGTCGTCATCTTTCTGTTCATCGGCCTT
>JALSJL010000181.1 GCA_026989405.1 Marinosulfonomonas sp.
CGGCCGGGGTCAGGGCATAATAGATGCCCATGATCGACATGGTGACGAAACCGACAAGGTTGAGGTGGCCATGGGCGGGCGACAGGTCATGGTTTCCGGTCGCCGACATCTGGATGCCCCAGATCATTCCCAGAAGAACGAAAAATGCCGCGGTTGCAATAAACATGGTGGGTACTGATTTCATCATTTTATTCCTCGTGTTTTCAGGTGTCTTCATTGGCCGCATCAAGCGGCGGCCCGGTGAATTTCAGGTGGAACCGGCCGGCGATCTCGGCGATTTTCGCCATGTCGTCGGGGATGCGGTATTGGCCCGCGGCCATTTCCTCGAAGAACCCTTCGAAGCCGCCCGGCGTCAGGATGATCAGGTGGCGGCACGGGATCGTGCTGACCACGCGAAACGTGTGCTCCTGACCGCGGGGGATGAAGACGGATTGCCCCGGACCGCGGGTGAAACGCGCGCCCTCGATCCAGAACTCGCAATCTCCGGTCAGGATCAGGAAGGCCTCGTCGGCATCATGGTGGACATGGCGCGGCGGGCCGCTGTCGGGGGGCGAAACGGAATCGACGATGGACATTGCCCCGCCGGTTGCCGATGTGGACAGGATGGTCTTGTAAAATGTCCCGCCCCATTCGATCGCACCGGGGCCAAGCGAAAATTCGTTCATCTGCATCTCTGGTTGCCTCGCGACTTTCGCGCGACGTTGGCAGAAAAATAATCATACGAAAAATCGATTATTTGTATTATTTGTATTTGCATGACAAATCTGAATACCTTCGACCTGAACCTGCTGCGGGTGCTCGATGCACTCTTGCGCGAACGCTCGACCGTCAGGGCCGGCCAGCGGGTCGGCCTTTCGCAGCCGGCGGTTTCCGCCGCACTGGCGCGGTTGCGCCTGTCGCTCGGGGACGAGCTGTTCTTTCGCAGCGGCAAGACCTTCGAGCCGACGCAGTTCGCGCTCTCGCTCGAAGCGCCGCTGCGCAACCTGCTGGCACAGATCGAAGAACTGATCTCCGGGCCCGATGCCTTTGACCCGGCAACCTCGGATGCCAGGTTCCGCATCTCGGGGGCAGATTTCTTTGCCGAACTCCTGATGCCGCCCCTCACGGAACGCCTTCAGGCCCTGGCGCCATCCATGCGAACGCATCTCGTCAGCATGGTGCCGAGAAAACCCTTCGAGGCCCTGACGCTCTATGATGTCGATCTGGTTCTGATCCCGGAAATGGAGCTGCCCGACTGGGCGGAACATCAACGGGTTCTCAGATCTGAATTCTGCGTCATAGCGCGCGCGGGCCATCAACGGCTGGCGCGTGCCGGTGTCCGACCGGGCGATGTCATTCCGATCGACCTGTTCTGCGACATCAGCCACGTGCTGTTTTCAGCCGACGGCAAAAAGAAGGCGCAAGGGGATATGGCCCTGGCAAGCATCGGGCGCGAGCGCCGTGTGGTGATGACGCTGCCGGTGTTTTCGGGCGTCTATCGGGTGGTTGCCGGATCGGACCTGATCGCCCTGCTGCCGGTCGCGCTGGCGCGTCAGGTGGCGCCGTCGGTCGGGCTCGACATCTTTCGGCCGCCTGTAAAGGTGCCCTCGACACAGATCGTGATGGTCTGGCACCGACGCATGAATGCGGACCCGGCCCACAAGTGGCTGCGCCAGCAGATCGCCGAGTTTCTCGGCGATCTGGGAAAGACCCAGATCCGGGATTGAGGCGACAGCAAACGGAACGGACAGGCGCATGACCCGCGCGCCAGGCCGAATTCTTCAAAGACCCTGTCACAATCAAGACCGGCGGAAGCATGAGCCCTGCAACAGGCTTGCTGACTTGCCGGTCGGATTTGCCATGATCATTCCTGCGGTGAAGCCCCAAGGGCAATTTCAAAGCCACTCCCCTCTTGCTGTTGCGGGGGGCTGTCACCGGAATTGCGCCTGATGGCCATTCCTCACCATAATCCCATTTCACCTCGCCAATGGCCGGCGGCAACCGGGAACCATGCATAGCCTCCAAATTCTCCAGCTCTGGGCCATCAACACCTCACACCTTCTGCCCACCATGCCCCATCCGGTATTTCTCTGATCGCGTGAGAGGGTTTCACACCGCTTCAACCGGTCGGCCGAGGAAACCACCCGCGACAAGGGGCGCATCCGTGTTTCACTGAAGGCCAGCGACGGAAGGGGCGGGAGTGGGGGCGAAGGTTCCATGGCCACAGCCGATCCGCTCCATCTCGGGGGCGAGCGCGCGCATGATGGCGGGCAGCCCCCGCGCAAGACCAGCGGCGGGTGTGGGTTGCCCTCGGTCAGTGGGGATCGGGTCAGTTGAAACCGCGGGCATGAGCTGTACAGACGGCACAAAGGTGGAGACGCAGATGCCGGAGGAGATTACGGCCGGGTCCATCCGGAGCCCCGCTGAGTCCGACAAGCGCAGTTCACAGTATCCCGGATGGGCTAGCCAGGGGAACGCGCCGACAGCCCGTTTCAGGAAAACCCCGCTTCGTCCTGTCCCTGTTTGTCAGTTCGCGGACCCTCAGGAGATGACCATGCCTTCGGTCAGGCGGCTGACCGACTGAATCAGGGCTTGTCTGTCGATACGGAAATGCCGCGCCAGGTCGCCGATGGTGCCGGTTTGGCCGAAATGTTCAACCCCGTGCGAGATGGTTCGGTGCCCGGCGACCGAGCCGAGCCAAGCGAGCGTGGCGGGGTGTCCGTCAATCACCGTGACGATGGTGCAGTGGCTCGGCAAAGCCTCCAGCAACCGTTCGATATGCGACCGGGCAGTCGGGTTGCCGCGCGCTCGCTCGCGCTGCGCCGCAGTCCAGCCGGCATTCAGCCGGTCGGCAGAGGTCACGGCCAGCACGCCGACATCGCGGCGGTATTCGCCGAGCATCCCGGCGGCGGCGATGGCCTCGTCCGCGATGGCGCCTTGATAGGCAATCAGGAGCGAACAGTTCGGGCCTGGCTCGCGCAGCCAGTAGCCGCCGTCGATCACGCCCTGGCGGAAGGCATCATCGATACGTCTGCCGGGCTGCTCCAACGGTTTGGTCGACAGCCGCAGATAGACTGAACCGCCAGTTTCGTCGCGCAACCATGTGCGCTCGTCGGGGTCGCCCTGTCCGTCTCGCTGCATGTAGTCGAAGGCCCACTCCATGATCACCGCCAGTTCGTCGGCAAAGGCCGGCTCGAAGGCGGCCAGACCGTCCTGCG
>JALSJL010000182.1 GCA_026989405.1 Marinosulfonomonas sp.
TGGGCATGGACTTTCTGGTGCTCAGCTTTGTCGTGGTCGTGGTTGGCGGCATGGGCAGCCTGCCCGGCGCTGTGCTGGCCGGCTTCCTGCTCGGCATCCTGGAGAGCTTTGCCTCGATGAATGAGATCAAGGCGATCTTTCCGGGCATCGATCAGATCATCATCTATCTCGTGGCGATCGTCGTGCTGATGATCCGCCCGCGCGGACTGATGGGCAAACCCGGCGTGATGGAGGACTGAGGCAATGCTAGGACTCAACAAGCGCGATTTTCTGCTGCTGCTGGTGGTGAGCGCCATGGCGGCCCTGACGCCCTTCCTGTTTCAACCCTTCGCCGAAACCAGCCCGCTGGCGCAGTTCAACGGCGGCTACCCCGACCTGATGGCCAAGGTGGCAATCTTCGGCATCTTCGCCATGGGCTTCAACATCCTGTTCGGCCTGACCGGCTATCTCAGCTTCGGCCATGCCGCCTTTCTCGGGGTCGGCTCTTACGCGGCGGTCTGGATGTTCAAGCTTCTCTCGCTCAACATTTTCCCGGCGCTGATCCTGGCGATCCTGGTCTCGGGGCTGTTCTCGGTGGTGATCGGTTACATCTCGCTCCGGCGCACCGGCATCTATTTCTCGATCCTCACGCTGGCCATGGCCGAGATGAGCTATCGGCTTGCCTATTCGGTTCTGACGCCTCTCACCAATGGGGAAACCGGTCTGCAAGTGCGCCCGACCGACCCGCGCATCCTGGATCGAAACAGTTCCGCAAATTACCCCAACCTGTTCGGGCTGGAGCTTTCGGACAGCTACCAGCTGAGCCTGGGCAACCATGTTTTCACCTTCAACGTCGGCTTCTACGTCTGCGCCGTGTTTTTCGTGATCGCCTTTTACCTGAGCCTGCGCATCTTCCGGTCGCCGTTCGGGATGATGCTGCGGGCAATCAAGTCGAACCAGACGCGGATGAACTATACCGGGCTGAACCCGCGCCCCTACGCGCTTGCAGCTTTCGTGATCTCGGGGATGTATGCCGGGCTGGCCGGCGGCTTGCTGGCGGTGATGGACCCGCTGGCAGGGGCCGAGCGCATGGTCTGGACCGCATCGGGTGAGGTTGTGATCATGACGATCCTTGGCGGAGCCGGCACCCTTCTTGGGCCGGTCCTGGGCGCAGGGGTGATCAAATACCTCGAAAACATCTTCTCCAAGATCAACGAGAACGTGCTCGAAGGCTGGTTTCATTTCCTGCCCGAAGTCGTGCGAGAGCCCGTCGTCTGGTTCTTCGCCCGCTTCACCGGCGAAGGCTGGGCGCTGACACTGGGCCTGCTGTTCATGCTGGTCGTGATCTTCCTGCCCGGCGGCCTGATGCAGGGTGGCCAGAAGCTGGTCGGCCTTTTCCGGCGCAAGAAAAAGTCGGGCGACGATGCCACCACGCATTCGACACCGGCAGAATGAAAGGCGCCTGAACATGGGAATCCTTGAAGTCAAAGACGTGAACAAGCGGTTCGGCGGCCTTCAGGCGCTGAAGGATGTCAACCTGTCGGTGCGCGAAAACACCGTTCATGCGATCATCGGTCCAAACGGGGCCGGCAAGTCCACTCTGCTCAACTGTCTGGTGGGCAAGCTGATACCCGACACCGGTTCCGTCCTGTTCGAGGGGCAATCGGTTCTGGGCCGAAAACCACATGAGATCAACCAGATGGGCATTTCCCGGGTCTTTCAGACACCGGAAATATTCGGCGACCTGTCGGTTCTAGAGAACGTGCTGATCCCGGTTTTTGCCCGGCGTGACGGCGCGTTTCGGTTGCACGCTTTCGAGACCGTCGCAAATGAATCCGAACTGATCGAGCAGGCAGATGCCATTCTGACTGACGTCAACATGATCGACAAGCGCCATGCACATGCCGCCTCGCTGTCACGCGGCGACAAACGGCGGCTGGAAATGGCCATGTGCCTGGTCCAGAACCCCAAGCTCTTGCTGCTGGACGAACCGACCGCCGGCATGGCACGCGCCAACACCAACGCCACGATCGATCTCTTGAAGGAAGTCCACGAACAGCGCGACATTACCATGGTGATCATCGAACATGACATGCATGTGGTGTTTTCGCTGGCACAACGCATCACGGTTCTGGCGCAGGGCACACCGCTGGTCGAGGACACGCCGGAAAACATCAAGGGCCATCCGAAGGTCAAGGAAGCCTACCTTGGCGAAACGCAGCAGGTCTGAGGGATACATGTCATGAACGAAAGAACCGAATTCAGCGCGCATCCCGGCAGGCCATCCCCGGGGCCGGCGTATTTTTCGGTTTGGGATGTGCATGCCTACTATGGCGAAAGCTACATCGTGCAGGGCGTCAGCTTCAACGTGCATGAAGGCGAGATTCTGGCCCTGCTTGGCCGAAACGGCGCTGGCAAGACGTCAACGCTGCGCGCGCTGGCGCGTCTGTCGGATCCGCAGCTCACCCATGGCGAGGTCTGGCTTGACCATCAGCCGCTGCACAAGATGGCAGCCTACGAAGCCAGCCAGGCCGGCATCGGGCTTGTGCCCGAAGACCGCCGGATCATCCAGGGGCTGACGGTCGAGGAAAACCTGCAGCTGGCCCAGATTGCCCCACCCGCCGGCTGGTCTCTTGAACGGCTCTACGACCTGTTCCCGCGCCTCAAGGAGCGACGCCGCCAGGAGGGCACCACGCTTTCGGGCGGCGAGCAGCAGATGCTTGCGATTGCCCGGGCACTTGCGCGTGATCTGAAGGTTCTGCTGCTGGATGAACCCTATGAAGGGCTGGCGCCGGTCATCGTTGACGAGATCGAGAAAACGCTGGATCTGATCAAGGAACAGGGGATCACCACCGTCATCGTCGAACAGAACGCCGTTCGCGCGCTTGCGCTGGCAGACCGTTCGGTCATTCTGGATACCGGAACCGTCGTTTTTGACGGCACGGCGCAGGAAGTTCTGGACAATGAAGAATTGCGTCACGAATATCTTGCCATCTGAGCCACCGTCGGCGCAAATTCGCACGCGCAAGACAGAGGCTCCAAACAGGAGAATACCGGGGACATGACCGAAGCCAAAATCTATCCACCCAGCCCGGAGTTTGTCGCACAGGCCCTGGTGGACAAAGCCAGATACGACGAAATGTATGCGCAATCCGTGAATGACCCCGACGCGTTCTGGGGCGAACACGGCAAGCGGCTTGACTGGATAAAACCGTATTCGAAGGTCAAGAACACGACGTTCGAATACCCCGATGTCTCGATCAAATGGTTCGAGGACGGCGTATTGAACGTGTCGGCCAATTGCGTCGACCGCCATCTTGCCAGCCGTGCCGATCAGACAGCGATCATCTGGGAAAGCGACGATCCGAACGTCTCCAAGCACATCACTTATGGCGAACTGTCCCAACAGGTCAACAAGCTGGCCAATGTCTACAAGGACATGGGTGTCGGCAAGGGCGACCGCATCGTGCTTTACATGCCGATGATCCCGGAAGCGGCCTATGCGATGCTGGCCTGCACCCGGATCGGCGCCATTCATTCCATTGTTTTCGCCGGGTTTTCACCCGAAGCCCTGGCGGCCCGCATCGAAGGCTCTCAGGCGTCACTTGTGATCACCGCCGACGAAGCGCCGCGCGGCGGGCGCAACACGCCGCTCAAGACCAATGTCGACAAGGCCCTGGAAATCTGCGGCGATACCAAGGTTCTGGTGGTCGAACGCACCGGGGCAGATGTGCCGATGAAAGACGGGCGCGATTTCGCCTTCGGGCCGCTGATGGCCAAGGCCAGCGCCGATTGCCCGGCCGAGCCGATGAACGCCGAAGACCCGCTGTTCATCCTCTACACCTCGGGCTCCACCGGCAAGCCGAAAGGCGTTGTCCATACGACCGGCGGCTATCTGGTTTACGCCTCGATGACCCATCAACTGACCTTCGACTACCACGATGGCGACATCTTCTGGTGCACGGCGGACGTGGGCTGGGTGACCGGGCACAGCTACATCGTCTATGGCCCGCTGGCCAATGGCGCGACCACCCTGATGTTCGAAGGCGTGCCCACCTGGCCGGATGCCGGGCGCTTCTGGGCGGTCTGCGAAAAGCACAAGGTGAACCAGTTCTACACCGCCCCCACCGCGATCCGCGCGCTGATGGCCCATGGCGACGAGCCGGTGCTGAAATACGACCTGTCCTCGATCAAGGTGCTGGGCACCGTGGGCGAGCCGATCAACCCGGAAGCCTGGGAGTGGTACAACCGCGTCGTGGGCAAGGGAAAGGCGCCGATCGTCGATACCTGGTGGCAGACCGAAACCGGTGGCCACATGCTGACCCCGCTGCCCGGCGCGATCCCGACCAAGCCGGGCTCGGCCACGCTGCCGTTCTTTGGCGTGCAGCCGGTGGTTCTGGAGCCGCAGACCGGGGCCGAGATCACCGAAACCGTGGCCGAGGGCGTGCTGGCGATCAAGGACAGCTGGCCGGGGCAGATGCGCACCGTCTGGGGTGACCATGACCGATTCGTGTCCACCTATTTCGCCGACTACAAGGGGTATTACTTCTCCGGCGACGGGGTCCGGCGCGATGAAGATGGTTATTACTGGATCACCGGCCGCGTCGATGACGTGCTGAATGTCTCGGGCCACCGCATGGGCACCGCCGAGATCGAAAGCGCGCTGGTCGCGCACCCGGCGGTTTCCGAGGCCGCGGTGGTGGGTTTCCCGCATGAGATCAAGGGCCAGGGCATCTATTGCTACGTGACGCTGATGGATGGTCAGGACTATACCGACGATCTGAAGGCAGAACTGATCGCCTGGGTGCGCAAGGAAATCGGCCCGATTGCCAAGCCGGATCACCTGCAATGGGCGCCGGGCCTGCCGAAGACACGTTCGGGCAAGATCATGCGCCGTATCCTGCGCAAGATCGCCGAGGACGACTATGGCAACCTGGGCGACACCTCGACGCTGGCCGATCCGGCGGTGGTGGAGGATCTGATCGCCAACCGGATGAAATAGCAGGTTTTGCGCCCGCTGACGCGGTCGCGGCGGGGCCGCGGGCTGACGCCCGCGGCCCCGATTTCTTGCCTCCGGCGGGGATATTTGAACGAAAAAGAAGCTAGGACCTTGCCCGTCCTGTTGCCGGGCGTCAGGATGGCGCGCAGGAGGACGTGCGATGCAAGAACAGACCGGCCGCTGCCTGTGCGGCGCCATTCACTACCGGGTCACGGCGCAACCCGTTCGGGTGTCATTCTGCCATTGCCGTTTCTGCCAGCGGGTGACCGGCGGGCCTTATGCGGTCGAACCGATTTTCCGGAAGGCAGAGGTTCAGGTGACCGGTGAGGCGAAGAGCTATGACCATGTCTCGGCCGGCTCGGGCAAGGTGATCACCACGCATTTCTGCCCCACCTGCGGTGCGAACCTGTTTTACACATTCGAGCGGTTTGCCGAATTCATCGGCGTGCAGGCCGGCACATTCGACGACCCGAACTGGTTCAGCTATGACGCCGGCAACGCCAAGCACATCTTTCTGGACGACGCACGCCGCGACACGTTGATCCCGGCGGGGCTGCCCTGCTTTCGCCAGCACAGCCAGGACAAGGACGGCAATCCGGTCGAGCCGGTGATCTACGACCGCCCCCGCCCGGTCCGCGAGACCTAGCCGCGTTTCGCCAGCAACAGCTCGATGCGCTTCACCTCGCGGATCACCCGGTCGGCCTGCATCGGGATCATCAGGCTCATCTTCATGCTCAATGCCGTCAGGATCAACACCGCCGAACTGACACCCCACTTGAGCGCCAGCAATACATCAGTGGCAGCGAAGAACTCCACTGCACACCAGACCCCAGCCACGAATAAAACCGTCTGCATCAACATGATCAGCCAATTCACCCAGGCGGTCTTGCCGCGAAACAGGCCGAAAGCCAGCGAAAAATAGCCCAGCTCGCCCCCCTGCTCCCAGATCTCGCGATCCTCGGCCTTCAGCGCCTCTTCGATCATTTCGTCAAGCTTGTCCATCACTCTCTCCTTCCAGCAACGCCCGCAGCCTGGCGCGCGCATGCATCAATCTCGTTTTCACCGTGCCCACCGGCACATCCATCGCCATCGCCACCTCGGCCACGCTCATCTCGGCGAGGTAAAACAGCGCTACCGTCGCCGCCTGCTCGCGCGGCAAGGCGTCCAGCGCCGCGCGCACCCGCGCACCATCCACCGCCCCCTCTCCCATCGGCTCTGCCACCCTCTCTGCCTCCTGCGCATATTCCGCCGCCAGGCGCCGCTCGCGCACTCGCCCGCCGATCACCCGCGCCACCCGGCGCGACACGATCCTGAGCGCCCAGGGCTGAAACGCCCGCACATCCCGCAAGCCGCCCAACCCGCGCATGATCTCGACCCAGGCCTCCTGCACCACGTCGCGCGCACCCTCCACCTCGCCCAACAGCCGCACCGCATGCGCCATCATCCGGGGCGAACGCAGCGCCACCAGCCGCTCCAGCGCGCCCCGGTCCCCCAGCCGCGCCGCCGCCACCAGGTATCCTTCCAGCGCCTGTTCCTTCCGCCTCTCATCCATCACGGCCCCTTATACCAACAAGTGCAGCCCCGCCCCGCTCCGGTTCAATCGCAGCGGCATTTTTCTTCTTTTTCGTTCAAATATCCCCGCCGGAGGCCCCGCGACCGCCGCAGGCGGGCGCAAACACGAAAAAGGGCGCGGCCCCATCGGCACCGCGCCCCCTGATTGTCGTCTGAACCGTGTTACTTCAAAGCCTTGTCCGTAATCGCATGCGTCCAGGCACCTTCCGGCTCCTTGGTGATCACCGGGTCAGAGCCGCCGGCCAGAAGGATCTGCACCGTGCGCTCGTAGTCTGCCGGATCAAGTTCACCAGTCGAACCCGCCGTCAGCTTGGCAACTTCACCCATCATGCGCTTCTGGTGCTGTTCTGTCTGGGCACCGGTCTCATCGTATTCCAGCACGATCAGCGCCGCGTCATCCGGGTTTTCCTCGGCCCATTTCCAGCCCTTCATGGACGCCCGGACAAAGCGCACAAGCTGGTCCTCGAACGCCGGGTCGCTCAGCCGGTCCTCGAGCACATAGAGCCCGTCTTCCAGTGTCGCCACGCCCTGATCCTCATACTTGAAGGTCACAAGCTCTTCCGGCTTCATCCCGGCATCGATCACCTGCCAGTATTCGTTATAGGTCATGGTCGAGATGCAATCAGCTTGCCCTTGCAGAAGCGGATCGACGTTGAAACCCTGCTTGAGCACCGTCACCCCCCCTTCGGAGCCGTCGGTCGGTATGCCAAGCTGGCTCATCCAGGCCAGGAACGGATACTCGTTGCCAAAGAACCAGACCCCCAAGGTATGGCCCGGGAAGTCGGCCGGCGTCTTGATACCGCTGTCGGCGCGGCAGGTCAGCATCATGCCCGAGCGCTTGAAGGGTTGCGCGATATTGACCAGCGGCAGGCCCTTTTCACGCGCTGCCAACGCTGAAGGCATCCAGTCGATCACCACATCAGCGCCGCCCCCGGCCAGGACCTGTGTCGGGGCCACGTCGGGGCCGCCCGGCTTGATGGTGACATTCAGCCCTTCTTCTTCGTAGAACCCGTTATCGAGTGCTGCGTAGTAGCCGGCGAACTGCGCCTGCGTCACCCATTTGAGCTGCAGCGTCAGGTCATCCGCCGCCTGCGCGGCCGCGCCCCCAAGGGCAAACGCCGTTACGGCGCCAAGCAGTAGTTTCTTCATTGTTCAACCTCCAAGTTGTTATCTTTCTTCCAGTTGGTCTCGTTAACCCTGGCCCCGCTGCGACGGATGCCAGAAGGTGACGATTTTCTCCATGAGCGTCACCGTCCCATAGAAAGCCGAGCCCGCCAAGGCGGCCACGGCAATTTCGGCCCAGACCATGTCCATTGACAAGCGCCCGGCCTCGGATTGAATGCGAAACCCCATGCCGTAGATTGGAGACCCGAAGTATTCGGCCACGATTGCACCGATAAGCGCCAACGTGGTTCCGATCTTCAATCCATTGAAAACAAACGGCATTGCAGCAGGCAAGCGCAGCTTGATCAGGGTTGTCCAATACCCGGCCGCATAGGTGTGCATCAGGTCGCGCTGCATGGCAGATGTTTCGCGCAGCCCCTGAACCGTATTGATCAGGATCGGGAAAAACACCATCACGACGACCACCGCCGACTTGCTTTCCCAGCCAAATCCATACCATTTCACCAGAATCGGTGCGATCCCGACAATCGGCAGGGCGGCCACGAAATTGCCGATGGGCAGAAGGCCCTTTTGCAGAAAATCGGATCGGTCCACCAGGATAGCCGTGGAAAACGCGGCGATTGCCCCGATGACATATCCGCTGAGCGCGCCCTTTACCGCTGTCTGCACGAAATCCTGCCAAAGGATGTCACGCGCCGCCATGAACCGCTCGGCAATGGCTGTGGGGGCCGGCAGAATGATCGGGCTGACATTCAGCCCGCGCACCATGCTTTCCCAGACCACAAGCAGGGTAAATCCGAACAACGCCGGCACAAAAACCCGCGCCCATCGCTTTTCACGCAGCGGCGTGCGCGCGATCAACAGGTTGATCCAGAACGCGATGGCCCAGAAGGCAAAACCGTAGATCAGCCACCTCATTGCGCCATACCCATGCGTTTCAGGGTGATGCGCTGGATCAACCCGACGATGGCCACCAGCGCGCCCGCAAGGATTGAGGCCGCAATCAGCGCGCTCCAGATCCGGATCGGCGGGCCGAACTGATCGCCGACCAGGATGCGCGCACCAAGCCCGCGCAGCGCGCCGGTTGGCAGCTCACCGACGATGGTGCCGACCAGCGCGGCGGCGATGCCGATTTTCATCGAGGTAAACAGGTAGGGCATCGACGATGGCAGGCGCAGCTTCCAGAAGCTCTGAAACCCGCTGGCGCTATAGGTTTTCATCAGGTCGAGCTGGGCAGAGTCCGGCGAGCGCAGGCCCTTCACCATCCCGACCAGAATCGGGAAATAACACAGGTAGGCTGAAATGATCGCCTTGGGCACCAGCCGTTCCTCGACCCCGATCAGCGACATGACCACGATGATCATCGGCGCAATGGCCACGATCGGGATGGTCTGGCTGATGATCGCCCAGGGCATCACGCTCATGTCCATCACACGAAAATAGACGATTGCTATCGCCAGGCTCATCCCGACGACTGCCCCGAGCGCAAAGCCCCAAAGTGTCGAATGCAGCGTGATCCAGCCATGAAACACAAGGCTGCGCTTCGAGGTGACGCGCTTGTTCACGGTGCTGTCCCAAAGCTCGGCCACAACCTGGTGCGGCGCCGGCAGGATGGCGCGGTCCTGGTTCATGGTTTGCGCAAACAGCTCGGGCAATGTCAGTTCGGCACCGGCGCGTTCAGCCTGATCACGCGCCCATTTCGCATTCATCGCGAAAGCGCCCGCATACCAGATCGCCATGATCGCCGCGACAACGGTCAGGATCGGAAGGACCGACTTCATTGGCGCACCTCAATCATAGCTGTGCCCCGCCCGCAGCCCTTCGCGCACCCGGTGCGCCACTTCCAGAAACTCGGGCGTGTCGCGAATATCCAGCGGGCGTTCGCGCGGCAACGGGCTGTCGATCACATCGGCAATCCGCCCCGGTCGCGGGCTCATCACCACGATCTTGGTCGACAGGTAAACCGCTTCGGGGATCGAATGCGTGACAAAGGCAATCGTCTTTTCGGTTTCAGCCCAAAGGTGCAGAAGCTGCTCGTTCAGGTGATCGCGCACGATCTCGTCCAGCGCGCCAAAGGGCTCATCCATCAGCAGGATATCCGCATCGAACGCCAGCGCGCGGGCAATGCTGGCGCGCTGCTGCATTCCCCCCGACAACTGCCAGGGATACTTCTTTTCGAACCCGGCGAGGTCCACCAGTTCCAGCACTTTTCGAACACGCTCTTCTTGTTCGGCCTTGGAAAACCCCATGATCTCCAGCGGAAGTTTCACATTTCCACCAATCGTGCGCCAGGGATACAGGCCCGCCGCCTGGAACACATACCCGTAGGCCCGTGCGCGGCGCGCCTCGTCGGGCGTCATGCCGTTCACACAGATCGTCCCCGATGTCGGCTCTTCCAGGGCGGCAATCACGCGCAGAAATGTCGTCTTGCCACAACCCGACGGGCCGATGAACGAAACGAACTCGCCAGCCCCGATGTCCAGGCTGACATCCTTGAGCGCATGCACCGGCCCGTCATTGGTCTGGAACGTCAGGCTGAGGTTTTTTGCCTTGATTACCGTCGAATGCAAGTAAGTGATCTCCAGTATTTTCCGGCTTCAGTCAGCCAAAAGTGAATGTCATGGTTTTGCCACCAATAGTGCCAGTCCCAGTGCCGCGTGTGCCAGTAGTGACAAAGGAAAACGGCCCACTCTGCCCATCGCTGCATTGGAACGTGCCTTCACCAGTTCTTTCCGTTACATACACAAACGAACCCGTACACGTGCGTCCGCCGCTTGAAGTAATCGATAGCACGCCGGCGCCGTCGAGTCCCCCGGTTGCGGTCCCTGTGAACGTTTCCGATCCGTCGGCAAGCTGGCCTACTACTGGCAATGTCAATGAGCACGCTGAAAGCAACAACGGCAAAAGCAGCCTTGGAAAGGCCATCTCTAATTCCTCCTATTTTGCAAAATCACACCCCGCTTGCCGGAATGCCGCTGCGCTTCACCGATCGCGGTGCGGTCAGCTCTTTCCAGGTGCTCAGGGCCTTGTTGACGGTGCCATTGGGCGCGCGCTTGACGAATTTTCCGTGGCCTTCCTGCGTGCGCATCTCGCCATCATGCACCGCGACATGGCCGCGCGTCAGCGTGAACCGCGGCAGCCCCTTCACATGGTGGCCCTCGAACACGTTATAGTCGATGGCCGACTGCTGGCTCTCGGCGGTGATGGTCTTCTCCTTTTCCGGGTCCCAGACCACGATATCGGCATCCGACCCCACCATTATTGCACCCTTTTTCGGATAGCAATTCAATATCTTGGCGATGTTTGTTGATGTCACGGCGACAAACTCGTTCATGGTCAGCCGCCCGGTTGCCACCCCATGCGTCCACAGCATCGGCATGCGGTCTTCCAATCCGCCGGTGCCGTTCGGGATCTTGGTGAAATCTCCGACGCCAAAGCGTTTCTGTTCGGTGGTAAAGGCGCAATGGTCTGTCGCCACCACGGAAAGCGAGCCGCTTTGAAGCCCGGCCCACAAGCTGTCCTGGTGCTTTTTCGACCGGAACGGCGGGCTCATCACCCGTCGCGCCGCGTGGTCCCAGTCCTTGTCGAAATACTCGCTTTCATCCAGCGTCAGGTGCTGAATGAGCGGCTCGCCCCAGACCCGCTTGCCCTGCATGCGCGCGCGCCGGATCGCCTCGTGGCTGTCCTCGCAGGACGTGTGCACGACATAAAGCGGCACCCCGGCCATGTCGGCGATCATGATCGCGCGGTTCGTCGCCTCGCCTTCCACCTGCGGCGGGCGGGAATAGGCGTGCGCTTCGGGGCCGGTGTTGCCCTCGGCCAGCAGCTTGGCGCTGAGCTCGGCCACCACATCGCCGTTCTCGGCATGCACCAGAGGGATCGCCCCAAGCTCGGCGCAGCGCTGGAACGAGGCATAAAGCTCGTCATCGTTCACCATCAGCGCGCCCTTGTAGGCAAGAAAATGCTTGAACGTGTTGATACCGCGCTCTTTGACCACGGTTTCCATCTCGTCGAACACCTGCTCGCCCCACCAGGTGATCGCCATGTGGAACGAATAATCGCAATTGGCCCGGGTCGACTTGTTGTCCCACATCTGCAGCGCGTCCAGCAGCCCCTGCTCCGGGCTGGGCAGCGCGAAATCGACGACCATGGTGGTGCCGCCGGCCAGGGCGGCCCGCGTGCCGCTCTCGAAATCGTCCGAACTGTAGGTGCCCATGAACGGCATTTCCAGGTGCGTGTGCGGGTCGATCCCGCCGGGCATCACATAGCAGCCCGTTGCGTCAAGATCCTGATCTCCCTTCAGGTTTTCGCCGATTTCGGTGATCTTCCCGTCCTCGATCGCCACATCCGCCTTGTAGGTCAGATCGGCGGTGACAATGGTTCCGTTCTTGATGACTGTCGTCATGTTATTCCCCTGTCTAGTTGCATGGCGTAAGCGCCGCCCCCAGGTCGCGATCCTTCAGGATCATGTGCACCCCTTGCGATCTGGCCCAGGAACAAGCCGCGTTCCAGTTGACGCCCGTATCGGTGTATTCTGCCGCCAGCACCGGCTTTCCGGCGGCCTGATAGGCCAGCACCTGGCTGCACCAGCCCTGGTCGAAACAGTCTTCGGTGATCACGAAATCCAGCGTTCCCACAAGCTGGCTGGTCAGTTCCGGCACGTTCTTCTGGCCGATCTCCATGCCCATCCCCTGCGCGATGCTCGCGAGTGCCAGCACATAAGACACGGTATCGGCCTCGGAAATCGTGAACCCGCTGTTGTTGGTATAGACATCCATGTTGTCGGGCTCAATCGCCTCGAACCCCTTGTCGCGGGCGCGCTGGAAACGGGCCTGCATGATCGGCAGCAAGATCGCCTGCTGGCGGATATCCAGGTATTTCTCGCCCGGCCAGTTGGCCAGGTTGTTGCCCTTCACGCTGGCGGGGAAGGCATCCTTGTCGGCGCGCCAGTCTTCCCAGGTGCCGACGGATATGTAGGCGATGGTCTTGATGCCAGCGGCCTTGACCTGCGCAATCTGGGCGGCGGTCACTTCGTCCGGGTCGACATCAAGCATCTTCAGCTTGCGGCTCATGTCCAACGGTCCGCTCAACTGCCAGTCCCAGTAGGAATCCAGCGACACATCCGGCGGCGGACCGGCCGGACCAGAGCCAATACCGCCCGGCGCACAGGCGGCAAGCAGCGCCGCCGCCAGCACCAGCGCCCCCCGCATTACCGGTCTTGCAATTCCATCAGCCATCCCGGACCTTCATCTTGCCGCAAATACTCCGGGGGTCCGGGGGCAGCGCCCCCGGCCCTTTCCGGATCATTCCACGATCTCCGCCGTTTCCACCACCGCGTGCATCAAGACATCGGCCCCCGCAGTGGCCCATTCCTTGCTGATCTCTTCGGCTTCGTTGTGGCTGAGGCCATCGACACAGGGGCACATCACCATCGCCGTGGGCGCCACCCGGTTGATCCAGCAGGCGTCATGGCCGGCGCCGGAAATCAGGTCCATGTGACTGTATCCCAGCCGCTCGGCCGCGTTGCGCACCGCGGTGACGCACCCCTCGTCAAAGGTCACCGGATCGAACCCGCCGACCTTTTCCAACTCGACGCCCAACCCCATCTCGTCCGCGATCTTTTTCGCGCCCGCGGCAAAGCGCTTTTCCATGTCCTCGATCACGGCCAGATCGGGGCTGCGGAAATCGACGGTAAAGACCACCTTTCCCGGGATCACGTTGCGCGAATTCGGATAAACATCGATATGGCCCGCCGCCCCCACCGCATGCGGCTTGTGGCTCCAGGCGATCTCGTCCACCAACTCCAGCATCCGCGCCATGCCAAGGCCCGCGTTCTTGCGCATCGGCATGGGCGTAGAGCCGGTGTGGCTTTCCTTGCCGGTCACCGTGACCTGCGTCCAGCTCAGCCCCTGGCCGTGGGTGACGACGCCGATATCCTTGCCCTCGGCCTCAAGGATCGGGCCCTGCTCGATGTGCAATTCGAAGAATGCGTGCATCTTGCGCGCGCCGACCTCTTCCTCGCCCTTCCAGCCGATGCGCTGCAACTCGTCGCCGAACTTCAGCCCGTCCGCATCTTCGCGGTCGTAGGCCCAGTCCTGCGTGTGCATCCCGGCAAAGACGCCCGAGGCCAGCATCGCCGGCGCAAACCGCGTGCCCTCCTCGTTGGTCCAGTTCGTCACGACGATGGGATGTTTCGTCTTGATCCCGAGGTCATTGAGCGTGCGGATGATCTCCAGCCCGCCAAGCACCCCCAGCACCCCGTCATACTTGCCCCCCGTTGGCTGCGTATCCAGATGCGAGCCGACGTAAACCGGCAGCGCATCCGGGTCGGTGCCTTCGCGCCGGGCAAACATGTTGCCCATCTGGTCCAGCCCCATGCTCATGCCGGCCTGCTCGCACCACTTCTGGAACAGCGCGCGGCCCTCGGCATCTTCATCGGTCAGGGTCTGGCGATTGTTGCCGCCGGCCACGCCGGGGCCGATCGTGGCCATTTCCATCAGGCTGTCCCACAAACGGTCGCCATTGATTTTCAGGTTTTCACCAGGTGCTGCCATTTCTCATTCTCCCTGCACCAATTTCCTCGCCAAACCGGGAGCTGATCATACCGCGCCATCAGTTTGACCATTTGGTCAACAACACGCTAACAAAGGTGGTGCGCCAGTCAAGGCGGTCCGCAGGGTTTCGGGCAAATAAAATACTCTGGCCGGGGCTGCGAAAATATTGTGCGAACAGGAAAATCCCCTACACTGCCGGCATGAACAAAGTCCGCCCCCAGACCCGAATTCAACGCAAGAACACCGAGGCAATTCTTGAGGCCGCGCTGTCGGTTTTCTCGCGCGCGGGGTTCCGTGGCGCGACGCTGGATCAGATTGCCAGGGAAGCGGGCCTGTCCAAGCCGAACCTGCTTTACTATTTCCCGTCCAAGGAAGCGATCCACATCGAGCTGTTGTCCGGGCTGATGGATGTCTGGTTGGCGCCGCTGCACCAGATGGACGAACACGGCGACCCGATTGAAGAAATCGTGGCCTATGTGCTGCGCAAGCTTGAAATGTCGCGCGAATTGCCCAATGAAAGCCGACTGTTCGCCAATGAAATCGTGCACGGAGCGCCCCGCATCCTGGACCAGATAAAGGGCGACCTGCGCGCGCTTGTCGAAGAAAAGGCGGCCGTCATCCAGGGCTGGATCGACGCCGGAAAACTGGCCCCGCTTGAACCGCGCCACCTGTTGTTTTCGATCTGGGCCACCACCCAGCACTACGCCGATTTCGACGTGCAGGTGCGCGGTATCCTGCGGCCAGAGGCAAACGCCCACTTCAACGACGCTGCCGAGTTTCTTGAACAGTTCTACCGTCGCGCCCTGCGCCCCTGAACCAGGGCACGTTTACGGATTGTCAATCTGTATTGACTATTCCCGTTGTCGTGGGGGTTCCTTTTCAAGGAGCAAATCAGATGTCAGACTTGGCAACACCGGCCTTCAGGCATGTCGGGCAGACCCTGCATGAACCCAGGCCCGGACCCGCCGCTGCCCCGGAACGCGTGGCACCGACCTTGCCGGACGACGGGGCACAGCCCGCCAGACAACAGGCTACAATTGCGCCCGGTGAAAACCTGGCCGATGACCGTCTGACCGGCCCGCCCCCCGCCTTCGAAGCGAACCTTCTCGATCTGACCAGGGACATCGCCACCCTGATCCGGGATATCGAAGCCGCCCGCCAATCGGCCCGCGAGGCCTATGATCTGGCCCCGATCAGCGAGCGGCCCGGGGTTGAACCGACCGCCCAATGAACCCGGCACCCTGAGGCCGCGCCCTGGGACCGGCCGGTGCCGGGAAATCACTGTCGCATCATTCCGCGGCAGCGGCCGATGGGTTGTTGGGGTGAACCGTCCAGTCAGCTGCCTCGGCCGGAACCTTCTGGCCGGTGCGTTCATCCAGAGTGCCGGGCGCCAGTTCCTCCATCGTGATGCAGTCTTCGACGGGGCAGACATTGACGCACAGGTTGCACGCCACGCATTCGTCGTCCTTCACATCAAATACGCGGTCTTCGCTCATTGAAATTGCCTGGTGGCTCGTGTCTTCGCACGCCGCAAAGCAGCGTCCGCATTTGATGCAAAGCTCCTGGTTGATCCGCGCCTTGGTCACATAGTTCAGGTTCAAATACTGCCAGTCGGTGACATTGGGCACCGCACGCCCGGCAAAATCATCAATCGAAGCGTAGCCCTGCTCGTCCATCCAGAGGCTGAGGCCCGCGATCATTTCTTCAACGATCTTGAAGCCATAGGTCATGACCGCCGTGCAGACCTGCGCGTTGCCGGCCCCCAGCGCAATGAACTCGGCCGCGTCGCGCCATGTGGTGATGCCGCCGATTGCCGAAATCGGCAAACCTGCGGTATCCGCGTCGCGCGCAATCTCCGCGACCATGTTCAGGGCAATCGGCTTGACCGCAGGGCCACAATAGCCGCCATGCGTTCCCTTGCCGTCAATCGTCGGCTCGGGTGCCATCAGGTCAAGATTGACCGATGTGATGGAATTGATCGTGTTGATCAGGCTGACCGCATCGGCCCCGCCGCGATGTGCCGCACGCGCCGGGTAACGAATATCGGTGATGTTCGGGGTCAGCTTCACGATCACCGGCATGCGGGTGTTCTGCTTGCACCAGCGCGTCACCATCTCGATATATTCGGGCACCTGCCCCACGGCGCTGCCCATGCCTCGCTCGGCCATCCCGTGCGGACAGCCGAAGTTGAGTTCGATCCCGTCAGCGCCGGTTTCCTCGACCCGCGGCAGGATGCGTTTCCAGGCGTCCTCTTCGCAGGGCACCATCAGCGAAACCACCATCGCACGGTCGGGATAGTCACGCTTCACCGCCTTGATTTCGCGCAGGTTTACATCCAGCGGGCGGTCGGTGATCAGCTCGATATTGTTGAGCCCCAGCAGGCGGCGGTCGGCCCCCCAGATCGCGCCATAACGCGGGCCGTTCACGTTGACGACCGGCGGGCCATCCTCGCCCAGCGTTTTCCAGACGACACCGCCCCAGCCTGCCTCAAAGGCGCGCCGGACGTTATATTCCTTGTCGGTTGGCGGCGCCGAAGCCAGCCAGAACGGGTTGGGGGATTTGATCCCCGCGAAAGTTGTTGTCAGGTCAGCCATGTGTTCTTCTCCCTCAAGCCAGCAGCGCGCGATGAATGTCTTCAGCTGCGTCGCGCCCCTGGGCAACGCCGGTGACGGTCAGATCATCGCCGCCCGATGCGCAGTCGCCGCCGGCCCAGACGCCGGCAAGGCCGGTGCGCCCGGCCCCGGAAACGGCGATCTTGCCGCCTTCGATCTTCAGCCCCTCGGGCGCGCCGTCCAGCCGTTGGCCAATGGCCTTGAACACCTGGTCAGCCTTCAGGCGAAAGGTTTCGCCGGTGCCCTTCAGCTTGCCATCCTCTTCGACGGTGTATTCGAATTCCACTTCACGCACCGCACCGTTGCCGTGCACCGCCACGGGTTGCGCATTGTAAATGATGTGCACCCCCTTCGAGGCGGCCAGATCCTGTTCGTATTCCGAAGCGCTCATCCGCTCGCGTCCGCGCCGGTAGACCATCGCGACATTGAGCGCGCCCAGCAGCTTGGACTGAACGGCCGCATCGACCGCCGTCATGCCGCCGCCAATCACGACGATGTCACGCCCGACAGGCAATGCCGAAAGATCCCGCGCCTGGCGCAGGTCGGCAATAAAGTCGACCGCGTCCAGCACATTGTCCTTGTCTTCACCCGGCGTCCCCAGGTCGTTCACCCCGGCCAGCCCGATCGCCAGAAAAACCGCGTCATGGGTCCTGGCCAGGTCCTGCAGGCTGAAATCGCGCCCCAGTTTCTTGCCGTTTTCGACGGTGATCCCGCCGATTTTCAGCAACCAGTCGACCTCGGCCGCAGCAAACCCACCGGTGGTCTTGTAGGCGGCGATGCCATATTCATTCAGCCCGCCCGGCCTGGGGCGCGCATCCATGATCGTCACCTCATGGCCATACATCGCCAGCCGGTGCGCGCAGGCCAGCCCCGCCGGACCGGCGCCGACCACCGCCACGTGCTTGCCCGTGGGGGCGCCACGCTCGAACGGATGGTCATTTGCCGCCATCACAACGTCGGTTGCATAGCGCTGCAGCCTGCCGATTTCGACCGGCTTGCCCTCGGCAACCTCGCGCACGCAGACCTCTTCGCACAGGGTCTCGGTCGGACAGACGCGCGCGCACATGCCGCCAAGGATGTTCTGTTCAAGAATCGTTCGCGCCGCCGCATCAGGCCGCCCGGTCTGAATTTCCCGGATGAACAGCGGAATGTCGATCGAGGTCGGGCACGCCGTCATGCAAGGCGCGTCATGGCAGAAATAGCAGCGGTCGGCCGCCACCGCCGCCTCATGCGCATCAAGCGGAGGATGCAGGTCGGAAAAGTTTTCTTGCAGGCGGTCCTCTGGCAATCGATTTGCCACGATACCCGGCGTCATCGGACTGTTCGGCATTTCACCCTCACTGTTGTGTCTGTTCGTTTTCCGAGAGTTTGCCACATTCTGAAATTTTATCAATCGGTAAAATTTCTCCGTGCAAAATTCGCCTGACGCCAGCGCGGGTGCGCAATTGCCGGCAATGTGTGCTTTCCCCTCTGAAAATCGTCGCGTATAAGCGACCAAACCACCGGGAAGCCCGAACGGAACCGGGCCGCAAAAACGAGCGAGGACCGCATGGCAAAACAGAACAACAAGGCGGATGTAGAGTTCATCGAGGCGCTGGCGGCGCTGCTGAACGAAAACGACCTGACCGAGCTTGAGGTCGATCGCGAGTATGGCGACTCTGACCGGCTGAGCGTGCGGGTGAGCCGAGCAACCCAGATGGTCGCAGCCCCGGCTGCCCCTGCCCCCGTCGCCCCCGCCCCCGCACCCACCGCCGCGGCGCCCACGGCTGCAGCCCCGACCGAGGCATCTGATGATGACCCGAGCGGCCACCCCGGCGCGGTGACATCACCGATGGTCGGCACCGTTTATCTGGCACCCGAACCCGATGCCCCACCCTTCGTGGCCGTCGGCAGCAAGGTGAACGAAGGCGATACCCTGCTGATCGTTGAAGCCATGAAAACCATGAACCACATTCCCGCTCCCAGATCCGGCACGGTCAAGCGCATCCTTGTTGGTGATGGCGACCCGGTTGAATTTGGCGCGCCGCTGATGATCATCGAATAGGGGCGCGGTCCGATGTTCGACAAAATTCTCATCGCCAACCGCGGCGAAATCGCCTTGCGCGTCGTGCGCGCCTGCCACGAGATGGGTATTCGGTCGGTCGCCGTGCATTCCACCGCTGACGCCGATGCCATGCATGTGCGCATGGCCGATGAGGCGATCTGCATCGGCCCGCCCCCCAGCAGCCAGAGCTATCTGTCGATCCCCGCGATCGTGGCCGCCTGCGAGGTAACGGGTGCCGACGCAATCCATCCGGGCTACGGTTTTCTGTCGGAAAACGCCAGGTTTGTTCAGATCCTGGAAGATCACGACATTACCTTCATCGGCCCCACGGCCGAACATATCCGCATCATGGGCGACAAGATCACCGCGATCGAGACCATGAAAAATCTGGGCGTGCCCTGTGTTCCCGGCTCGGATGGCCCGGTTCCCGACGTGGCCACGGCCAAACGGGTTGCCGCCACGATCGGCTACCCGGTGATCGTCAAGGCCACCGCCGGCGGTGGCGGACGCGGCATGAAGGTCGCGCTGGACGAAAGCGAAATGGAAAGCGCCTTTCAAACTGCCCGAGCGGAGGCCAAGGCCGCTTTCGGCAACGACGAATGCTATATCGAGAAATACCTGCAAAAGCCCCGCCACATCGAGATACAGGTTTTTGGCGATGGCAAGGGCCAGGCGGTTCACCTGGGCGAACGCGACTGTTCGCTTCAGCGGCGCCATCAAAAGGTTTTCGAAGAAGCCCCCGGCCCGGTGATTGACGCCGAAACGCGCGCCCGGATCGGCAAGACCTGCGCCGAAGCGGTGGCCAACATCAACTACACCGGCGCGGGCACGATCGAATTTCTCTATGAAGATGGAGAGTTCTATTTCATCGAGATGAACACCCGCCTGCAGGTCGAACACCCGGTGACCGAAGCCATTTTCGGCGTTGATCTGGTGCGCGAGCAGATCCGCGTCGCGGAAGGACTGCCGATGTCATTCACCCAGGACGATCTGGAAGTGAACGGCCACTCCATCGAAGTGCGGATCAACGCCGAGAAACTGCCCGATTTCTCACCGCGGCCGGGAAAGATCACCCAGTTTCATTCACCCGGCGGGCTTGGCGTGCGCATGGACAGCGCAATCTATGACGGCTATGTCATCCCGCCCTACTACGAC
>JALSJL010000183.1 GCA_026989405.1 Marinosulfonomonas sp.
TGGCGGCCTGAATGCGCGGCCAGGGGCACATGTAGATGCAGACCTGTTCGCGGGCAAACCCCCCGAAAAGCACGGTCAGGACGGTCAGGAGGCCGATCGTGATATATGCCACCGGATGCGCCTGCCCCGTCACGAGGTTGTGCAGCAACGTGGGTGCATCGGTGAAATAAAAGACCCAGGCACCGCCCGTCGCCAGGCCGATCAGCAACCAGACAAACCACTTCGTCAGCCTCAGCCGCCATTTGCGCGCATCCCATTTTGCTTTCCACAGCCGCACCCGGGCGTTGCGGTCGCCCTCGATCCAGCGCTCGGTCAGGATGAAAAGATCGGTCCAGACGGTTTGCGGGCAGGCATAGCCGCACCAGACGCGCCCGAGCGCCGAGGTGAAAAGAAACAGGCCAAGGCCCGCCATGATCAGCAGGCCGGCTATGAAATAGAATTCATGCGGCCATATTTCGATCCAGAAAAAATAGAAGCGGCGGTTTGCCAGATCGACCAGGACCGCCTGATCGGGCAGGTTCGGCCCGCGATCCCAGCGGATCCAGGGCGTAATGTAGTAAACGCCCAGGGCAATGGCCATGATCCACCACTTGAGCCGGCGAAATTTCCCCGACACACGGCGCGGAAAAATCGGTTCGCGCGCGGCGTAGAGCTTTTGCGGTGTCTCGGTCGTGGACATGGTCGCCAATCCTGTGCTTTTCTCGTCTGAGCCTTAGGTCACATGCGCGCAGGCGCTCTTTGACCTGCATCAATCAACCGGAATTGCGGCCATCCGGCCCAACCCGTTTCAGAACCTCCGGCTGTTCGGCGGGCCGTTCGATCCTTTTCCCCAGATATGCGAAAAGTCTTTCGTTTTCATATATCTGCGTCAATTTGACCGGCCTGCCGGTCCTGGCTCCGGTCTCTCGGCCCCCAAAGCAAGAGCGGCAGCGCCGCCGCGCCGCCGCTTTCCGGGAACCTTGCAGCACCGACCCCGGAGAAACGCGCGAACAGGATCTGGGGTCGGTGCCTACCCGGGGGCTGGAAACTCCCGGATCTCGTTGGTTACTCGCCACCTCCAAGCTGGTGGACATATGTTGCAACGGCCTTGATCTGGGCGTCGCTCAGACGGTCGCCCCAGGTTGGCATCTCGACGTTGCGGGCATATTTCACGGTGTAGGTGATGTCTTCGACACTGTCACCGAACAACCAGATCGCATCGGTCAGGTTCGGAGCGCCCTGCTCGCGGTCGCCGGTGCCGTCTTCGCCATGACAGGATGCGCAATTGTCTTCGAAAACCGTCGCCCCTTCCTTTGCGAGGTCGGCGTCGTAGTCCAGCCCGCCAAGCGAGCGGACATATTGGACCACCGCGTCGATTTCCTCGTCCGACAGGAACTCGCCAAAGGCGGGCATTTCGGAATACCGGGTCTCGTCGCTGCGCGAGCGGATGCCGTGGCGCACGGTGTAGGCGATGCTCTCGATATCGCCGCCCCAGAGCCAGTCGTCATCCAGCAGGTTCGGAAAGCCCTTGGCCCCCTGCGCGCCCGCGCCGTGGCACTGGATGCAGTTGGTGCGGAACACCGCCGCGCCGGCGTTGATGGCATAGCTGTTTAGCTCAGGGTCGTCGGCAATCGTGGTCAGGTCGGCCTGCGCCAGCTTTTCCTCGATCGCGGCATTCTTTTCCTTGAAGGTCTGGATATCCCTGGCCACCTCCTGGCGCGTCGAATACCCCAGCAGGCCGGGTGTGGCCCCCTTGATCAGCGGCCAGGCCGGGTAGGCAATGACATAGCCGATGCCCCAGATGATCGTGGCGTAAAAGGTCCACAGCCACCAGCGCGGCAACGGGTTGTTGTATTCTTCGATCCCGTCCCAGCTGTGGCCGGTGGTTTCGATTTCTTTCTTTTCAGGCTTCTTCGCCATCAGGAGGTCTCCTTTGTCCCAGAGACCGGCTCGGTCGCCGGTTTGTCTTCATGGCGGAACGGGATTTGCGATGTGTCCTCATAGACACGAGTGCTGCCGGGCCGGAACGCCCAGATGACGGTGCCGATGAAGAAGGCGAAGATCGCCAGCATCACCCAGCTGTCAGCCAGTTGGCGAAGGAATGTATAGGTTTCCATGCTCTGCCCCCTATCGACTTGCGTCCGGGGTGAAGGTCGAAAAATCGACCATCGTGCCCAGAACCTGAAGGTAGGCAACCAGCGCATCCATCTCCGAGATACCCGGCTGGCGATCAAAGTTGCGCACCTGTGCGCCCGGATACCGCTCGAGCAACCCGTCATAGTCGCTGTCGGGATCGGCCTGGGCCGCGAAATCGGCGTGTGCCTGGGCGATCATCTCGTCGTCATACGGCACGCCGACCATCCGGTGCGTCTCCATCAAGTCATCGACGTATTCGCCGTCGATCATCCGGTTCAGCAGGAAGTCATAGCGCGGCATCACCGATTCCGGCACCACCGATTGCGGGTTCACAAGGTGCGCCACATGCCAGTCATCCGAATACCGTCCACCGACGCGGGCCAGGTCGGGGCCGGTCCGCTTGGACCCCCACTGGAACGGGTGGTCATACATCGACTCGGCCGCCAGCGAGTAGTGGCCGTAACGCTCGACCTCGTCGCGCATCGGGCGGATCATCTGACTGTGGCAGACATAGCAGCCTTCGCGCACATATATGTCGCGCCCGGTCAGCTCCAGCGGTGAATAGGGACGCACGCCTTTGACCTTCTCGATGGTATTTTCGAGGTAGAACAGCGGCACGATTTCCACCAGCCCCCCGATCGTCACCACCAGGAAGCTGAAGATCAGCAACAGCGTCGGGCTGCGTTCGATGACTTTGTGCTTGTCAAGAAATGCCATTTCTCCGGCCCTCCTTATTCAGCCGGAGCCATGGCAGAGGTTTCGGCTTTCGCCGGTGCCCTGCGCACGGTCATCCAGAGGTTATAGGCCATGATCGAGGCCCCGGTGAGATACAGCAGGCCGCCTGTCGCGCGCACCACATACATCGGGTATTTGGCAGCCACCGTGTCGGCGAACGAGTTCACGAGGAAACCATTGGCATCCACTTCGCGCCACATCAGCCCTTCCATGATGCCGGTGACCCACATCGAGGCGGCATAGAGGATGATGCCGATGGTCGCGAGCCAGAAGTGCCAGTTGACCAGCGCCAGGCTGTAGAGCCGCTCCTTGTTCCACAGTTTCGGAACC
>JALSJL010000184.1 GCA_026989405.1 Marinosulfonomonas sp.
GACGCCCTGCCCGAACCTGTACAGGTGAACAACACCTTCCTGATCGCCAGCGGCAGCCACGGCAAGTTCATTTCCCGCGTCGATCTGGATATCCGCGACGGGCGCATGATGGGCATCCGCCACAAGCTGATCCCGCTGTTTGCCGACGTGATCGCGCCCGATGCCGAAATGGCCGCGCTCGTCGAAAGGGAACGCGCGCCGTTCAAGGACGATCTGGCCGAGGTCTTCGGCCGCACCTCGTCGCTGCTCTATCGGCGCGGCAATTTCAACGGCACCTGGGATGACATGATCTGCACCGCGCTGCTGGAAGAGCGCGAGGCCGACATCTCGCTTTCGCCGGGGTTCCGCTGGGGCGCTTCGGTGCTGCCCGACAGCGACATCACCCGCGAGGACGTGTTCAACGCCACCTCGATGAGCTACCCGCAGGCCTACCGGTCGGAAATGACCGGCGAAACGCTCAAGCTGATCCTCGAGGACGTGGCCGACAACCTGTTCAACCCCGACCCGTATTACCAGCAGGGCGGCGACATGGTGCGGGTCGGCGGCATGGGCTACACGATCGACATCAACAAGCCGCAGGGCGAGCGGTTTTCCGACATGACCCTGCTGAAGACCGGCGAAAGGATCGACGCCTCCAGGACCTATGTGGTTGCCGGCTGGGCCAGCGTGAACGAGGGCACCGAGGGGCCGCCGATCTGGGACGTGGTGGAAAACTATGTCCGGCGCAAGGGCACCGTGGATGTTGCGCCCAACACCGCGGTCAAGGTCGTTGGCGCATGACAGGGGCGCGTCCCGCCGCGCTTTCCTGAAAGGCGCGGCACTTGCCGGCTCGGCGACGCTTGCCGGCAGGCCGGCGTTGGCCGATGATCCGGCCATCACGCAGTTGCAACCCTGGATGATCACGCGCGGCGACGGGGTGGACAGCCGCCCCTACGGCCTGCCTTCGCCCCATGAATCCCATGTGATCAAGCGCAACATCGACTGGCTGACGGCGGATGCGGTTTCTTCGGTCAATTTCACGCCGCTGGCTGCGCTAAACGGGACGATCACGCCGAACGGGCTGTGTTTCGAGCGCCACCACGCCGGCATCGCCAGTATCGACCCGGCCCGGCACCGGCTGATGGTGCATGGCCTCGTCGACCGCCCGCTGGTGTTCACCGTCGCTGACATCCTGCGATTTCCGCGCCGCGACCGCATGTATTTCCTTGAATGCGCCGCCAATTCCGGGATGGAGTGGAAGGGCGCCCAGATGAACGCGGTGCAGTTCACCCATGGCATGATCCACAACGTCATGTATACCGGCGTGCCGCTGCGGCTGCTGCTGGAGGAAGCCGGGGTGAGGGCGGGTGCGAAATGGGTGCTGGCCGAAGGCGCCGACGCGGTGAAGATGGCGCGCTCGATCCCGCTGGAAAAGGCGCTGGACGACTGCCTTGTGGCCTTCGCCATGAATGGCGAGCGGCTGCGCGAAGAACAGGGCTATCCGCTGCGCCTTGTCGTGCCGGGGTTCGAAGGGTCCATGTGGGTCAAGTGGCTGCGCCGGCTCGAGGTCGGCGACAGGCCCTGGATGATGCGTGAGGAAACCAACCGCTACACCGACCTTCTGGCCGATGGCCGGGCGCGTCGCTTCAGCTTCGAGATGGACGCGAAATCGGTGATCACCTCGCCCGCGCCCGAAGCGCCCATCCTGCACGGCCCCGGCCCGGTGGCGCTGACCGGGATCGCCTGGTCGGGGCGCGGGCGCATCGCCGAGGTGCATGTCAGCCTTGACGGCGGCATCAACTGGCAAAAGGCGCGCCTGTCCGGGCCAAGCCTCGACAAGTCCCTGCATCGGTTCCACTTCGATTTCGACTGGGACGGCAAGCCGCTCTTGCTGCAAAGTCGCGCGGTTGATGACACGGGCTATGTGCAGCCGACCAAACAGGCCCTGCGCAAGCTGCGCGGCACCAATTCGGTCTACCACATGAACGGCATCCAGACCTGGGAGGTGAACACGGATGGCGAGGTCAGCAATGTCGAAGTCGGCTGAGCGCACGGCGCAGGCCGCCGTCCTGGCGCTGCTGCTTGCCACGCCGGCCCTGTCCGAACCGCTTGGCCTCGGACGCCCGGCCACACCCGCCGAAATCGCCGCCTGGGACATTGACGTGCGCCCGGACGGCACCGGTTTGCCGGAGGGGCAGGGAGATGTGGCCACCGGCGAGGAGCTGTTCAACGAGGTCTGCGCCGCCTGCCACGGCGATTTCGGCGAAGGGCTGGGGCTTTACCCGGCGCTGGCGGGTGGCGAAGGGACGCTGACCACCACGATTGGCCGCCCGACAAAGTCGATTGGCTCTTTCGTGCCCTACCTCTCCACGATCTTCGACTTTGTCCACCGCGCCAAACCTTTCGACGATGCCCAGAGCTATTCGGACGATGAGGTCTATGCGCTCGTGGCTTACCTGCTTTTCCTCAACGATCTGGTCGATGAGGACTTCATCCTCGGGCAGGACAGTTTCACGTCCATTCGCCTGCCCAACGAGGACGGTTTTTTCGACGATGACCGGGCCGTATCGGAACGGCCCGGGTTTTCACGGCCACCGTGCATGCAGGGCTGCGGCGCCCCGGTCTCGGTCACGTCGCGCGGGATCGCCGATGTGACCCCCGAAAACTGACCCATGGCCTGCGCGATTGCCCGGTTTTCCGGGAGGAAATTCTACCATTCGATCAAATTGCTGCATTGCGGCGAAGGTTTTTCTGTTATTTTCCAGCTTGGTGAAAGGAAATTCGAATAGACGTATTCAACTATCTTGTTTTTTGCGGATAGATTTGCCAAGCTGGGCGGATGAAGCTACTTGCAGCGGTTTTACTTGGGGGAATGATCAGCGCATCTGGCGCGAGTGCGGCCCATGTCGGTGACCCGGAACGCGGCAAGAAGATCTTCAAGAAATGCGCGTCCTGCCATGCTGTCGGCGAAGGGGCGAAAAACAAGGTCGGCCCGCAACTGAACGGCGTGTTCGGGCGCCAGGCGGGCAGCGTCGAGGATTTCCGCTATTCGAAATCGCTGCGCCGCATGGGCGATGACGGCCTGATCTGGACCAGTGAAACGCTGGAAGCCTATCTTGAAAACCCCAAGGCGCTGGTCTCTCGGACCCGGATGAATTTTCGCGGTTTGAAAGACCACAAGGACCGCGAG
>JALSJL010000185.1 GCA_026989405.1 Marinosulfonomonas sp.
CGCCACCATCACCTACGCCGATGGCACAGCCCGCGACATCACGCTGAAATGCCGGATCGATACCGAGATCGAGATCGAGTATGTCGAAAACGGCGGCGTGCTGCACTACGTCCTGCGCCACCTGGCCAAGGGGTGAACGCGCGCCCCTGCCGCGGCGTCCTTTTTGACATGGACGGGCTGCTGCTCGATACCGAGCGCCTGGCCCTTGCCGGGTTCGAGACCACGGCGCGCGAACTTGGCCTGCCCGACCTTGCCGAAATGGGGCGCAGCCTGATCGGGCTGCGTTCGGACGCCGTGGAAACGCGCCTGCGCGCCACGCTCCCCGGCCATGTGTCCTTTGAAACCTTCGACAGCCACTGGAGCAGCCGGTTCCGCGCGGCGCTGGCAGAGGGCATCCCGCTCAAACCCGGCGTCACCACCCTGCTCGGCCACCTTGCCGCGACCGGCCTGCCCTGCGCCGTGGCCACCTCGACGCGAACCGCGCGCGCCCGCGAACACCTCGAAGCCGCCGGCATCGCGCGCCATTTCCAGGCCGTCATCGGTGGCGATCAGGTGGCCCGCGGAAAGCCCGCGCCCGACATCTACCACAAGGCCGCCGCCAGCCTCGGCCTGACCGCCCCCGACTGCGTCGCCTTCGAAGACAGCGACCCCGGCGCAACCGCCGCCATCGCCTCGGGCGCGCGCGCAGTCCAGGTGCCCGACATCACCCCGCCCAGCCCGCAAATGCGCGAAAAGGGTCACCACATCGCCGTCACGCTCCTCGACGGCGCGCGCCATCTTGGCCTGATTTCGGCATCGGGCTGAGCCCGGATCACCCGGCCTCCCAGCGCCGGAAACATGCATGCCACAAGCACCCTGACGCGGCAGGGGCAAGGCTCTTGCAAACCGGCTCGGACAGGCCATTGCATCGGGTTTCCCGGCCACCAAGCCGCCGTCACCGCAAACCCGGCGTGACCAGGGCCTCGCCAGCTCGGATCAATTAGAAACAAACTGTTTCCAATCAACGAGCGCGGGATTCCTCGCCCGTTAACCATTTACGGGCTAGTCTGTGTGCATGATCAAGAACAGCAGTCCAAAATCCGCCAGCCCGCTGCGCCGCGTCAGCCGCTACATGCCCATACCCTATCTCGAGGTCGGGGCGATGTTGCTTCTCGCCCTGGCGGCGGCTCATTTCGGCTGACTACTGTGCGGCCTCGATCGCAGGGCGAATGGTGCTTTCCAGAACCCGCTGCGTCATCGGCCCGGCAAAACGCAACACCACAACCCCGTTGCCGTCGATCACATAGGTTTCCGGCACACCATACAGCCCCCACTCCAGGGCGTTTTTCCCATCCGGATCGGCTGCGATCTGCCGGAAGGGGTTGCCAAGCTCATCAAGAAACCGCAATGCGTTTTCCGGCTTGTCCTTGTAGTTGATCCCGTAAATCGGAATGCCCTCGGCCTGAAGCCCCAACAGCGTCGGGTGCTCCACCCGGCAGGGGGCACACCAGCTGGCCCAGTAATTGACCAGCTTGACACCGGGCGCTGTCAGAACCTCGGCGCCGAAGGGGGCGGCATCGCCCAGTTGCTCCAGCGCAAGCGCCGGGACGGGCTCGCCCTCTCTTGCATAGGGCAAGGCGTTTGGATTTTCACGGTTCATCCCCCAGAGAAACATGGCGGCCAGCCCGGCAAACAACAGCGGCGGCAGGATCATCAGGATCGGAATGCCCTTGCGTCCAGCCCCTTCCGGGCGTGCATCATCAGCCATTTTTCTTCCTCGCTTCCGCTTGTTCCAGCGCCGCGCGCACCCGGCGCGCGCGCAACCATGTCAGTGCGATCAACCCCGCCAGCAGGGCAATCGTGGCAAGGTAGGCCGACAGAACCTCGGTGCCGTATTTTCCAAGATCGGGCATCATCCCATCCTTTCGCGCGCTTCCAGCGCATGCAGGCGGCGCGCGCGTATCTCGGTCCGGGTGCGGATCAGCACCAGGGCCACGAACAGCAGTCCGAAGCCGACCATTGTCACCACCAGCGGCTGCCAGAACACGTCTGCCACATTTTCTTCCTTGTCCAGCGACAGCGACGCGCCCTGGTGCAGGCCCTGGTTCCAGAAGTTCACCGCGTAGCGGCTGAGCACCGCAAAGACCGACCCGACAAGACACAGGACAGACGTCAGGTCGGCCGCCGTGTCCGGGTCGTCGATCGCCTGCCACAGGGCAAGGTAGCCCAGGTAAAACAGGAACAGGATCAGAAACGAAGTCAGGCGCGGATCCCACGCCCACCAGGTGCCCCACATGGGCTGGCCCCAGATCGCCCCGGTGATCAGCGCAATCAGCGTCATCGTGACCCCGACCCCGGCCGCCGCCCTGGCCGCCAGCACCGAAACATGGTGGCGGCGCACGATCCAGATCAGCGACGCCACAAGCATCATGACCCAGGCATTGATCGCCATCATCGCGCTGGGGACATGGATGTAGATGATCTTGACCGTGGCCCCCATCCGGTAGTCATCGGGCGTAAAGAAGAAGCCCCAGGTCAGCCCGACCCCGATCAGCACCGCCGCCAGCACCACGAATACGGGCACCAGACGCCCGGTCCAGCCCATGAATTTCCGCGGATTGGCATATTCCCAAATCGACATGCAGCGTTCCTATTTCGTTGCGGCCAGACTAGCCATTCACATCCGCTTGAGCCTCAGCGCAAATTGACGCGGATGGCAGCGGCCGCGGCAAACGGCAACAGGGCCAGCACACCCGCGCTGATCCCCGCAAGCATAAGCAGCGGCGTGGTGTTTGCCAGCCCCTCGGCCCCGCGCCGCGCCGCTTCGGTGCCAAAGATCAGCACCGGCACATAGAGCGGCAGCACCAGCAGCGACAAGAGCAGACCGCCGCGCCTCAACCCCACGGTGATCGCCGCGCCGAAGGTGCCGATCACCGACAGCGCCGGCGTCCCGATCAGCAGCGATACGACGATCCACAGATAGCCGCCCGCAGGCAGGTTCAACAAAACCCCCAGCACGGGCGCGGCCAGCACCAGCGGCAGCCCCGATGTCAGCCAATGCGCCAGCGCCTTCACCAGCACAACGCTTTCCATCGGGATCGGCGCGGTGGCCAGCAGATCAAGCGAGCCGTCCTCGTAATCCAGCTGAAAAATCCGGTCGAGAGACAGCAGGCAGGCCAACAGCGCCCCGATCCACAGGATCCCCGGTGCGATCGCCCCCAAAATCCCGCTGTCCGGGCCAACCCCGAACGGCACCAGAACCGTGACCACCAGGAAAAACGCCAGCCCAAGGCCAAAACCGCCGCCGGCCCGCATCGCCAGTTTCAGGTCACGCACCAGCAGGGCGATCATGCGAAAGCCTCGTCAAAACCATCTGCGGCCATCTTCCCGGTCGCGGCAAACTCGGACACGTCAAGCACGCGCGCGTCCAGCCCAAGGTCGATATGGGTGGCTATCAATGCCGAGCCACCGCCGGCCAGATGTGCCCCGACCGCGCGGCCGAACATCGCCACGCTGTCAGCGTCCAGAGACACCGTCGGCTCATCCAGCACCCAGATCGGGCGCCCCGTGACCAGAAGCCGCGCCAGCCCCAACCGGCGTTTCTGTCCGGCAGAAAGGTTCTGCGCCGGGCGACCGGCCAGGCCGCGCAACGCGTAGGTGTCAAGCGCCGTGTCTACATCGTCTGTGCCATAGATCGCCGCCCAGAAGGCCAGATTCTCGGCGACGCTCAGCGTCGCTTTCAAGCCGTCGGCATGGGCGCCATAGGCCACCGCATCCTCGGCCAGTTCGATGCGGCCTCCGGCGGCCGGCTGCAGGCCCGCAATGGTGCGCAGCAGCGTGGTCTTGCCCGAACCGTTCGGCCCGCGCAGCACCAGCGCCTCGCCGGGACCAAGCGTGAAACTCACGCCTTCCAGCACCGGCACACCGCCGCGCTGACAGAGCAGGTTTTCAACAATCAGTTTCATGCAAGTGGGCTTACCCCATGTCGCGGCGCGCCGAAAGCGCGATCAGACCGGAAGAGCGGCCAACGCCACGCGCCGTCCCTCGGCCAGCAGCACGTTATAGGTCCGGCAGGCGGCCGGTGAGGCCATGGCTTCGACCCCAAGCCCCGCGTTTTCCAGCAACTGGACCAGCGCGCGCGGCAGACGCGCCATCTCGGCGCCGGTGCCCACCAGGACGACGTCCACCGCCTCGCTCAGGGCGATCAGCGACGCCACGTCGTCCAGCCCGCCCCAGGGGCCGGCGCCGGTCGGGGTGACCAGCGTGGCGCCGCGCAACACCTCGCCGCCGATGCGGAAAAACCCGGGGCCGTAGCCGTCTACCGGCACAACTGCGTCATAGGAGATTTCATTCATTTGCATGGCGCCATCCTGCCAGACAGTTCGCGCAGGCGCCAGAGGGCTCCGCACTCCCTCCGGTCGTTTTTCGCCCGCAGCGATGCCGCCCGCAAGGGCGAAAGAGCGCGCCTGGCTCACCCCAGTAGCGGCAGGCCCGAGATCGCCGATGCGGCAATGATCGCATAGGCCACCATGCGATAGGTTCGCTCGGCCCCGGGCCTGAACAGCCATCCGCCCATCGCATTGCCGGCGAGATACGGCGCCGCCAGCACCAGCCCCAGCACCAGCGCACCGGGCACGAACCGTCCGAAAAGCGCCATCACCCCCAGCATCAGCACATCGGCCATGTACAGGTAAACCGTGATGTTGGCGCGGATCACCGAAGCCCGGTGCGGCGCGGCCATATACAGCATGATCACCGGCGGCCCGACCAGCCCCGTCGCCCCGCCCAGCAGCCCGCCCAGCCAACCGGCCAGCGTGACCAGCCCGCCGCGCAGTTCACCGCGAAAGCGCACGCCCCCGATCAGCAGCGACAGCAGCACCAGCGCCGCAATAGACACCGCATAGCGAAAGACCTCGGGCGCGACCTGCGTCAGCGCCCAAAGCCCGACCGGCAGGCCGATGACCAGCCCCGCGGCCAGGCGAACAAGGTCTCGCTTGTGCCCGTCGCGCAACGCGCGCGGCATGTTCACCAGCGGACCGATCATGTCCATGACAACCAATGTGGTCAGCGCTTCAAAAGGGTCCAGGAACTGCCCGGCCACAGGCAGATAGACCATCGCCGTGCCAAAGCCCGCGAAACCGCGCACCATGCCGGCGACAAACACCGCCGCCACCAGCCAGCCAAGCCCCGGCGTCGCAAACGCCGCGGCCAGTGCGTCAGGCATCTACATTGGCGTATTGGTTCCCGGAATTGGCGTCTGGTTTGGACCAGTCGCGTTTCACCCCGAGGTAAAGCAGGATGTTGGTCGCCACGAAGACCGAAGAATAGGTGCCCACGATCACGCCCCAGGTCATCGCGAAGACAAAGCCCCGGATCACGTCCCCCCCGAGCACCAGCAGAGCAATCAGCGCAATCAGCGTGGTGACCGAGGTCATGACCGTGCGCGACAGCGTTTCGTTGATCGAGAGATTCAGAACTTCTTTCAGTTCCTTCTTCTTGTATTTGCGCAGGTTCTCGCGCATCCGGTCGAAAACCACCACCGTATCGTTCAGCGAATAGCCCACGATGGTCAGCAAGGCCGCAATGATCGCCAGATCAAACGGGATCTGGAACAGCGCAAACAGCCCGATCGTCAGCGTCACGTCATGCACAAGTGCTGCTACCGCACCCAGTGCGAATTGCCACTCAAACCGCAGCCAGATGTAAAACAGCACCGCCGCGATCGCCAGAACCACCGCTTCGATGGCGCTCACCACCAGTTCGCCCGACACCTTGGGGCCAACGCTTTCCACCGACGGGAACGTGATCGACGGGTCGACCGTCTGCAAGGCTTCCTCGATCTTGCGCACCGTCTCGGCGGCGATGCTTTCATCGCCTTCCTGCGCCTCGAACCGGATCATCGCGACATTCTGCTCCGGGCCGAACGTCGGGTCGAACACCTCCGTGATCTTGATGTCGCCAATCTGCAACGGCGCCAGAGCGTCGCGGTAGGCCTTGATATCCACCTGCTGCACGCTTTCCGTCCTGATCGTCGTGCCACCGCGAAAGTCGATGCCGAAATTCAGCCCGTTCACAAAGAAGATCACGATCGACAGAACCATCGCCAGGACCGATGCGCCGAAGGTCAGCTTCGCGTATCTGAAAAAGTCGATATTGGTGTTCTTGGGAACCAGTCGCAAACGCATCGCTTATACCTCGATTGTCTTGGGTCGGCGGCGTTCAAACCACATGACGATGATCAGCCGGGTCACGAAAATCGCCGTGAACACCGACGTCAGGATACCCAGCCCCAGCGTCACGGCAAAGCCGCGCACCGGGCCGGAGCCCATGATGAACAGGATGATCGCGGTGATCAGCGTCGTGACATTGGCGTCCAGAATGGCGCTCAGCGCCTTTTCATAGCCGCGTTCAATGGCACGCGCCGGCCCCCTGGCCGTTTTCAGCTCTTCCCGGATACGCTCGAACACCAGCACGTTGGCATCCACCGCCATGCCGATCGTCAGCACGATCCCGGCAATGCCCGGCAGGGTCAGCGTCGCACCGATCATGCTCAGCAGGCCGAAGATCAGCCCGACGTTGATCAAGAGCGCGATATTGGCCACGATCCCGAACCATCCGTAACTCAGCGCCATGAACACCAGAACCAGCGAAAAGGCGACAATGCTGGCGGTCTTGCCCGCCGCGATGCTGTCGGCCCCAAGCTCCGGCCCGATGGTGCGTTCTTCCAGAAACACCATTTCGGCAGGCAACGCACCCGCGCGCAGCAGGATCGCCAGCTTGGTGCTTTCCTCGACCGTGAAATTGCCCGAAATGATCCCCGAACCGCCCGCGATATGGTCGCGGATCGTGGGCGCCGAGATCACCTCGCCATCCAGCACGATGGCAAAGGGTGAGCCGATGTTTTCTGCCGTGTAGTCGCCAAACTTGCGCGCCCCGGTCGGGTTGAAGCGGAAATTCACCGCCGGCTGGCCGTTCTGGTCGAACGAAGGCTGCGCATCCACAAGGTCTTCGCCGCGCACCACGGGCGTCTTTTCCAGGATGTAATAGACGCCCTCTTCGTCAAGCGACGGGTAGACCACCTGCCGCGCGCCCGCCCTTGCATCGGGGTCCGAGCTGCGCCCGACCACCGGATGAAAGGTCAGCCGCGCCGTGGTCCCGATCAGCTTTTTCAGTTCTTCGGCCGAGCCGATGCCCGGCACCTGGATCAGGATGCGCCGCTCGCCCTGGCGCTGAATGGTCGGCTCGCGCGTGCCCACCTCGTCGACCCGCCGACGGATGATTTCAAGCGACTGCTTGATCGTGCGGTCGTCGGTCAACTGCTTTTCGGCGTCCGACAGGCGCACGGTGATCGTGTCGCCCTGCCCCGAAACCTCGATGTCCGAGGCCCCGACCCCGGTCAGCGAGACAACCGGGCGCGCCAGCCCGCGCACGATCTCGAGCGCGCGCGCCATGCCTTCGGGCCTGGAAATCTTGATGCGCAGCTCACCTTCCGGCCCGGGCTGGCGACGGATCGTGCCAACCTCGTCGCGCGCCGCGCGCAGGGCGTCGCGGATTTCCGGCCAGTAGCCATCCATCCGATCCGCATAGACATCCTCGACCTTCACTTCGGCCAGCAGATGCGCGCCCCCGCGCAGGTCCAGCCCAAGGTTCACAAGGCGCGACGGAAGCCAAGACGGCCAGCCATCGCGCGCCGCCGCCAGTTCCGGCGTTTCGCCCTGTATTTCAATCGCTTGCACCGCATCGTTATGTTGTTCGACACGGCTGTAGAACGCGTTCGGCATCGCATAGAGCAGGCCAAGAACGACCAGCCCCCATATGACGACGCGCTTCCAGGTCTCAATTTGCAGCATGTTTGCCTGCCCGATAAGCGTCGATCACTCCGACGCGGGTTTCGTCTTGGAGATCACTTGCGACAGCGTCGACTTGATCACCCGCACCTTGACGCCCTTGGCGATCTCGACCTCGACTTCCCGGTCGTCGATAACCTTGGTCACCTTGCCGACGATGCCGCCCTGGGTCACCACCTGGTCGCCCCGGCGCACCGCCTCGACCATCGCCTGATGCTCTTTCAGCTTCTTTTGCTGCGGACGGATCAGCAGGAAATACATGATCGCAAAGATCAGGATCAGCGGAATGAAGCTGGCAATCGCGCTGCCGCCCCCGGCCGCTTGCGCATAGGCAGGTGTTACGAACATCAGGTGGTCCTTTTCAATGTGGCGGGTCCCCGCCCCTCGTGGATTGGCGCGCACCCTATATGTGGGCCTGGGCGTTGGCAAGCAAGGGGAAGCCCGATTTTCCCGCCGACAAGGCCGCGGCAATAGCGCGCGCCACCGCGGTCGCCCCGGACCTCGGGGTGGGCGAGTAGCGCCCTCCCCGTGGGGGAGGTCCGGGCGCTGCCCGGCGATGCCGGGCGGTATGCCAACAGCTTGCCAAGCACCGCCGCCCTGTCAATATGGGCGCGAAGGGAAAAGCAATGGACCAAGCCAAAGACCCAACACCGCCCGGCAACAAACCCGGCCTGCCCGACTGGCTCGGCCTGCGCCCGCTTGCTGGCTGGGACTTTGGCCGCGCCCGCCCGCTCGGCGCATTCGTCGGCTTTCTGCTGGCGCTCCTCGCCCTGACCCTCGCAATCATCTTTTTCGCCACGCTTTTCGACTTTGCCAAGGTCGCGACCGGGCTGGGCAACCCTCCCGACAATTTCGACATGCGCGCCGCCGGGGTGCTGCTGGCCTTTCTGCTCGGCGCGCCCTTCGTGATCTGGCGCACCCAGGTCGCCAGCCGCCAGGCCGAAATCGCTGCCGAAAGCCTGTTCAACGACAAGATCAACGCCGCCAGCGAAGGGCTGTCCGCCCGCCGGCAGGTGACCCGCGTGACGGGCCAGGGGGCCGAGGAAAGGGTGCTGAGCGAATGGCAGGACGACCTGGTGGCCCGCAACGCCGCCATCGACCGGCTCGAAGGGCTGGTGCACGAACGCCCCGAGGCCGCGGATCGCGTGGCCAGCCTGCTGTCGGTCTACGTGGTGGAGCTTTCGGCGGAACACCTGCCGGAAACGCCACCTAAGGATGCCGCGCCGGGCGATCTGGGCTTTTGGGCCGGGGGCCTGACCCGCAAACGCTCTGACATGGAACGCGCCGCGCAGGCGTTGGGGCGGCTGCAACGGATACCCGGCGTGACACTGCAAGAGGGCCGCATCAACCTGCGCCGCGCCAACCTGCAGGGGTTTGATCTGCGCGTGCTCGATTTCACGAAGGCCCGGCTGGAGGACGCGCATCTGGAAGGGGCAAACCTCTGGGACGCGCATCTGGAAGGGGCAGACCTCAGGGGCGCGCATCTGGAAGGGGCAGACCTCGGGGGCGCGCATCTGGACGAAAAAACCTCCCTCACTGACGCTACTCTCCGAGGTGCGTCAGTGAGGGAGGTTGATTGGTCAATGGTCAATATTTCCCAGGACCAGGTCAATTCAATCTTCGGTGACGCCAGCGTCACCCTCCCCCCCGGCATCACCCGCCCCGCCCATTGGCCCGATACCGAACTCGACCCGCTATCCTTCGAGGCCGAATACAACAAATGGCGCGCCGACCCCGCCACTTACACCCCGCCGAAAAATCGGTCATAACCCGACCCGAACGCGATTCAGACGGGAAGACCAGCCATGCACGACATCCGCGCCATCCGCGAAAACCCCGCAGCCTTCGACGCCGCCATGGCCCGCCGGGGGCTCTCGGGCGTCTCGGCCCGCATCCTCGCGCTTGACGAGGCCCGCCGCGCCGCCATCGCCGCCGCCGAGGCCGCTCTGGCCGAACGCAACGCGGCCAGCAAGCAGGTCGGTGCTGCCAAGGCGAAAGGCGATGACGCCGAATTCGAGCGCCTGCGCGCGCTGGTCGCCGCCAAGAAGGACGAAATCGCCCGGCTGGAAGACGACGCCCGCGCGCGCGACGCCGAGCTGCGCGCGCTGTTGCTGGAACTGCCCAACATCGTTGCCGACGACGTGCCCGACGGCGAGAGCGAAGACGACAACGTGGAAATCCGCAAATGGGGCACCCCGCCCGCCTTCGATTTCCAGCCGCGCGAACATTTCGAACTTGCCGCCGCAAGGGGGCTCGACTTCGCCACCGCCGCGAAGCTTTCGGGGTCGCGTTTCGTGGTTCTGCGCGGCGCCATGGCGCGGCTGAACCGGGCGCTGGCGCAGTTCATGCTGGATTTTCACACCGAAAACCACGACCTGACCGAGATGAACACCCCGGTGCTGGTGCGCGACGAGGCGATGGTGGGCACCGGGCAACTGCCGAAATTCGCCGAGGACAGCTACCAGACCACCAACGGCTGGTGGCTGATCCCGACAACCGAGGTGCCGCTGACCAACACGGTCGCCGGCGACGTGCTGGCCGCCGAGGCGCTGCCGATCCGCATGGTGGCGCATTCGGTGAACTTCCGCTCCGAAGCCGGCAGCGCCGGCAAGGACACCACCGGCATGCTGCGCCAGCACCAGTTCGAAAAGGTCGAGATGGTAACGATCTGCACCCCCGATCAGAGCGAGGCCGAACACGCCCGGATGACCGACTGCGCGCAAGCCATCCTCGAAGCGCTGGACCTGCCCTACCGCACGGTGAAACTGTGCACCGGCGACATCGGTTTTTCCGCCCGCCGCACCCATGACATCGAGGTCTGGCTGCCGGGGCAGAACACCTATCGCGAAATTTCCTCGGTCTCCACCTGCGGCGATTTTCAGGCGCGGCGGATGAACGCCCGCTTCCGCCCGAGCGCAGACGCCAAACCGGAATTCGTGCACAGCCTGAACGGCACGGGCGTGGCCATCGGGCGCTGCCTGATCGCAGTGCTGGAAAACGGCCAGCAGGAAGACGGTTCCGTCACCCTGCCCGCCGCGCTGGCCCCGTATCTGGGCGGCAAGACCATGATCACGGCAGAAGGCGCGCTGGTCTGACGCCGGGCTGGGGGCTTTTGCCCCCTCTGCCCGCCCAGGCGGGCATTCACCCCCAAGAGTATTTTCGGCAAGTTGAAGCCGCAAACACCCCGCCTTCATCTTGCCAAAATACTCCCGCCGGAGGCATCAAGTCAGGCAATCACGCCCGGCACGGGCGTGTCATTTGTCGAAGGGCTTCTTGCCAAGATGTTTGCGCAGCCGCGACGGTTTCGACTTCTTCTTGTCCTTGTAGGGATTCTTGTCCGACTGGCTGCGGAATGTCAGCCGGATCGGCGTGCCGGGCATGTCAAAGTCCTCCCGCAACCCATTGACAAGATAGCGTGAATAGCTTGCCGGAAGCTTGTCCGGAAACGAAGCCATCACGACGAAACCGGGGGGCCGGGTCTTGACCTGGGTCATGTAGCGCAGCTTGATGCGCCGCCCGGCCGGTGCCGGGGGCGGGTGCGCCGTGACCATGTCGGCCAGCCATTCATTGAGCCGCGCCGTGGGGATGCGCCGGTTCCAGACCTCGTAGGCGCGCAGGATCGCCCCATGCAACCGGTCCAGCCCCTTGCCGGTTTTCGCCGACACCGTGACCAGGGGCGCGCCGCGCAACTGCGGCAGAAGCCGTTCAAACTCCTCGCGCAACTCTCTGATCTTGTTGCTCTTGTCGCGCTCGAGGTCCCATTTGTTCACCGCCAGAACCACCGCGCGGCCTTCCCGTTCGGCCAGGTCGGCAATCCGCAGATCCTGCTGTTCGAACGGCACGTTCACATCGAGCAGCACGACCACGACCTCGGCAAAGCGCACAGCCCGCAGCCCGTCCGAGACCGACAGTTTCTCGAGCTTGTCGCGCACCTTGGCCTTCTTGCGCATGCCAGCGGTGTCAAAAATGCGAACCGGCACCCCGTCCCAGTCGGCCGACACCGAGATCGCATCGCGCGTGATCCCGGCCTCCGGCCCGGTCAGCAAGCGATCTTCACCAATGATCTTGTTGATCAGGGTCGATTTCCCGGCGTTCGGCCGCCCGACCACCGCAATCTGCATGGGCTTGTCAGGCGTTGGCGCCTGCGTCTCGCCTTCCTCCCCGACATCCACATCCACTTCCGGCGCATCCGCCCTGGCGCGTTCGGCAAAGCCATCCGCCAGGGGTTGCAGGGCCGAATACAATTCCATCATCCCTTCGCCGTGTTCTGCCGACATCCTGATCGGCTCGCCCAGCCCCAGCGAAAAGGCCTCGATCAGACCGGCATCCGCCGCCGAGCCTTCGGCCTTGTTGGCAGCCAGCAGGACGTGGGCGTTCTTCTTGCGCAGGATCTGGGCAAAGACCTCATCGGCCGAGGTCACCCCGGCGCGCGCGTCGATCACGAACAGGCAGACATCCGCCATCTCGACAGCGCGTTCGGTCAGCGCCCGCATCCGGCCCTGCAAGGACTGGTCGGTGGCCTCTTCCAGGCCCGCGGTGTCGATCACCGTGAAACGCAGGTCCGCCAGGCGCGCCTCGCCTTCGCGCAGGTCGCGCGTCACGCCCGGCTGGTCATCCACCAACGCAAGGCGCTTGCCCACGAGGCGGTTGAACAACGTCGATTTCCCCACGTTGGGACGACCAACAATGGCAAGGGTAAAGCTCATCGGCTTCGGCTCCGGTCAAAACAAGTTGCCAGCCTTACACCGGCACGACGTCAACGAAAAGCCTGAAGTTGCCCGTCGGCGCTGACAAGGTAAAGAACACCGTCGACAACGATCGGGCGTGTGCTGGCCCCGCCCGGCAAATCCGTCACATGATCCAGCGACCCGTCAACCGGATCAAAGCCGCGCAGCCGTCCGTCACCCGAGGCCACCCAAAGCCGGCCCCCGGCCAGCACCGGCCCGAAATGCGCATACACGTCGCGCTTGCGGCGCGCGTTGCGCACCGGGACGAAGTCGGGTAGCGCCACCGCCCAGACACGGGTGCCGTCGCGTGCGTCCAGCCGGACCAGCTCGGCTTCGTCCGACACCAGGAAAACCGAGCCGCCATCGACCCAGACCGGCCCGGTCGCCCCCTCGCGCGCGCTCCAGATCAGTTCACCGTCACGCATGCTGACGGCGACCGTGCGCCCCGATGGGTTGGCGGCATAGACGACCGCCCCGCGCACGACCGGGTCGCCGGTCACATCCTTCAGCTGCGCATAGGCCCGGCCCGGGCGCGAACCAGCCACCGACGCTTTCCAGACCTGCAGCCCTCCCTTGGGAAAGGCCGCGACGATCTGGGCCGAACTGTAGGGGAAAATCACATAGGGCGTGCCGACGGCCGGGGCCGCGCCCCCCACGACCCCCGAGACCGAGGGCGCCCCGCTGAGTTGCCACGCCACGCGCCCGTCATCGGCGCGGATGGCCAGACCGCGGCTGTCGCGCGTTGTCACATAGACCATGCCGTCCGCCACCGTCGGCGCCCCTGCCGCCGGTGCGTCAAGCCGCTGGCGCCAGATCACCGCGCCGTCGGCTGCGTCCAGCACAAGCAGATCGCCAAAGCCGGTCGTCACATACAGCCGGCCACCGACCACCGCCAGCCCGCCGCCGGAGGCGTCATCCGGGTTGTCGCTTGCCGGGGTCAGATCGCGGCTCCACAGCGGCGCGCCGGATGTCGAGACGGCGCTGACCTGCGCGCGGCTGTCGAGGGTAAAGATGCGCCCGTCGGCCGCGACCGGGTCGGCGGTGATACGGTGGCGCCGGTCATTGCCCTGCCCGATCGGGGCGGACCAGAGCAGCTCGGGCGCCGGGCCAAGTGCCGGGTGCTGGATGGCATGGCGCGCGTTGCCGGCACGCTGCGACCAGCTTGCATGATTGACCTGGCGCGAAAGGCGGATCGGTGCGGCGCGGTTCACCGGTTCTTCAAGGCCGGGCCGGATCGCCAGCCGCTCGCCGGGCAGAATGGTTTCGCGCGGCGCACAAGCCGACAGCGCCAGGCCCGCGATCAGACCGAAAACCAGGTTGCGGCGCAGTCCCGCGCCTTGCCTGCCATGCCCCACCGCTGCCCTGTGTGTCAGCTTCATGTGCTCGCCCCCTTGCACCCCTGAATTACCGGTCGGTCCCTAAGCCGGGTTCGGCTCTCCACCCAGGGCCACAATCAACTGTGTTGCGCGCCGACGCAAGCCCGTCGTCGCGGCGTCATCGTCAATAATTGCCCGCAACCGGTCCAGCGCCTGTTGTTCCTGGCCGGCATCGATCTCGGCAATGGCCATCTGTTCTTCCGCCAACAGCCGATATGGCGCACCCGGCGCGGCCAGTGGCGCAAGCCTTGAAAGGCGTTCTTCCGGTGCCAGGCTGCCGGCCGAGATCAGCATGATTTTCAGTTCCGCCAGGTGGCGGTAGCGTTCGGCGATATCACTGTCATTGGCGATTTGCGCCAGCATCGACAGGGCCTGATCGGTCTGGCCGGCCTCCTGGGCGTCATTGGCTGCGAGCATGGCCACAATGGCGCGCGCATCGCCCGGCGCGGCGATCCCGGCCAAGGCCTCGGCGCGTCTTGCCGGATCGTCCAGCTGGAAGGCCGCCAGGATGGCATCCCCCATCGCCTCGGCCGCCGCCTGATCGCGGGCCTTGCGCCATTCGTTGTAGGCGGCCCCGCCGACCAGCAGAATCACAAGCGCAATGGCAATCCAGCCATATTTCTTCATCAGTTTGAACAGCCGGTCCCGGCGCACCTCTTCGGTGACTTCTTCAATGAAACTGTCAGTGTCGCTCACGCCGTGTCTCCTGCTGCGAATGCCCTGTCTTATCGCAACCCGTTCCCGGATGCCAATAGCCAGCGCACCAACACGCAGGGCCATGCGCCGGACAGCCGCCGCAATCGTTCAAATACACGCTAAAGGGGTTGTGAAACCAGCGCAGAAAACCTATGTGAAGGCGAATTGGACCAGTTGGTCCGGCGCTTGGTCCGAGGTGACAGGGTAGTTGTATGCGAATTTTTCCGATCATCACCGCCATTCTGGTGATGACCACGCTTTATTTTCTGGTCTTCGAGCGCCAGCGGCTGATGGAATTTGCAACCGGCACGGAAACCGGCGAAATCGTCGCCGGCACAAGTGACGATCAGGCCGAAACGGGCGGTTCCGACGCGCAGGCCACGGCCGAAAGCCAGGGTGAAGGCCCGGATCAGGACATCATTTCGGTGGTCGTGCAGAAATCGACTACCGGTGACATTGCCAATGCGGTCTTTGTGCGCGGCCGGACCGAAGCCGCCCGCCAGGTGCAGGTGCGCTCCGAGACCAGCGGCAAGGTCATTTCCGTTCCGCGGCCAAAAGGAAGCATCGTTTCAGAAGGCGAAATCCTGTGTCAGCTTGACCCGGGCACGCGCGAGATTTCGCTGCTCGAAACCCGCGCCCGCCTGACTCAGGCGCAGGCCCGGCTGCCCGAAGCCGAAGCCGGCCTGCCGGCTGCCCGCGCCCGCCTGTCCGAAGCCCAGGCCCGTCTTGCCGAAGCGGAACTGAACCTGCGCGCCGCCGAAAGCCTGTCACAAGACGGCTTTGCCTCGCAGACCCGACTGGCCACCGCGCGTGCCGGCTTCGAAAGCGCCAAGGCCGCCGTCGAGGCCGCCCGCTCGGGCGTTGCCAGCGCCAAATCCGCGGTCGAGGCCGCCCATGCCGGCATACAATCCGCCCAGGCCGGGGTCGCCGCCGCCGAGCGCGAAATATCGCGCCTCAAGATCACCGCGCCCTTTGCCGGTTTGCTGGAAAGCGACAGCGCCGAAACCGGCTCCTTGTTGCAACCGGGCGGGCATTGCGCGACGGTGATCCAGCTTGATCCGATCAAACTTGTGGGCTTCATCCCCGAAATCGACGTGGCCCGCGTCAGGAACGGCGTCCAGGCGGGTGGGCGGCTGGCAACCGGCCGGGAAATCGCCGGGATCGTCACCTTCGTGTCCCGTTCGGCCGACCCGATCACGCGCACCTTCCGCGTCGAAATCGACGTGCCCAACCCGGGCGGTGCGATCCGCGACGGCCAGACCGCCGAAATCGTCATTGCGTCGGACGACAGCAAGGCCCATCTGCTGCCGCTTTCATCGCTGACCCTGAACGACGCGGGCGACATCGGCGTGCGCACGGTGACCGGCGACAACCGTGTCAGGTTCCTGCCGGTGGAGGTCGTGCGTGACACCCCGGAAGGGATATGGGTGGCCGGTCTGCCGCCCGAAGTTGACGTGATCGTTGTCGGGCAGGAATATGTGGTGGACGGTGTCGAGGTCGTGCCGGTCTACCGGGAGAAAACGTAATGAGGGGAATTGTCGACTGGGCAGGCGATCGCGCCCGCATGGTGATTGCCTTCATCATCATGACGGTTCTCGCGGGTGCCTATGCCTACGGGACATTGCCCAAGGAAGGTGAGCCGGACATCGAAATCCCGGCTCT
>JALSJL010000186.1 GCA_026989405.1 Marinosulfonomonas sp.
TCCCCTTCCCCGGCATTTCCGCCGAAGACAGCGAAACGCTGCTGGTCAAACCGATGGAAACCAACCTCGGCGACCTCGACGGACTGAAGAAGATGAGCGCGACCGCGGCGGAAAACTACGCCATCGTCGTGCTGGAATTCGAGTATGGCTGGGACAAGACCAAGATGCTGGCCGAGGTGCGCGACCGGATGAACACGGTCGAAGCGCAGTTCCCGTCGGGTGCCGACAAATACACGATTTCCGAATTCAACTTTTCCGAGTTTCCGATCGTCATCGTCAACCTGACGGGCGATGTACCCGAGCGCACGCTGGTGCGCATTGCCAAGGATCTGCAGGACCGGATCGAAAGCCTCGACCCGGTGCTCGAAGCCAAGCTGACCGGCGCGCGCGACGAGATGCTCGAAGTCATCATCGACCCGCTGCGACTGGAAGCCTACAACGTGACGGCGGCCGAACTGATCAATGTCGTGCGCAACAACAACCAGTTGATCGCCGCCGGTGAAATCGAAACGGACAATGGCGCGTTCTCGGTCAAGATCCCGTCGTCCTTCGATGATCAGCGTGACGTCTACCAACTGCCGATAAAGGTCAACGGCGACAGCGTCGTGACGCTTGGCGACCTGGCCGATATCCGCCTGACCTTCGAAGACCGCGCCGGAACCGCGCGCTACAACGGCGTCAACACCGTGGCGCTGCAGGTGGTCAAGCGCAAGGGGTTCAACCTGCTGGAAACCTCGCGCCTGGTGCGCGAAGCGGTCGAGGCCGAACGTGACACCTGGCCGGACGAACTGAAGAAAGCCGTGAAAGCCGGCATCTCGAACGACCAGTCGATCATCGTCGATTCCATGGTCCGCCAGCTTGAGGGCTCGGTGATGACCGCCATCGCCCTTGTGATGATCGTGGTGCTGGCGTCGCTTGGCACGCGCTCGGCCCTGCTGGTCGGCTTTGCCATCCCGACATCATTTCTGCTGACTTTCGCGCTGCTGGCCGTCATGGGGATCACGGTTTCCAACATCGTGATGTTCGGCCTGATCTTGGCCGTGGGCATGCTGGTCGACGGCGCCATCGTGGTGGTTGAATATGCCGACCGGCGCATCTCTGAAGGCACCGGGCCGATGCACGCCTATGTCGAGGCCGCCAAGCGGATGTTCTGGCCCATCGTCAGCTCGACCGCCACAACGCTGTGCGCCTTCCTGCCGATGCTGTTCTGGCCCGGCATTCCCGGTCAGTTCATGGGGATGCTCCCGGTCACGCTGATTTTCGTGCTGTCGGCCTCGCTGGTTGTGGCACTGGTCTACCTGCCGGTCATGGGCGGGGTCACCGGGCGGATGTCGCGCGCCTTTTCCGGGGCAAGCGAGCTTCTGATGCCCCTGCCCTGGATCGTGCGCGCGCTGCTGGTGCCGCCGTCGCTGTATCTGCTGTTCATTGCCGCGATGCAGACGCTGAACCCGGGCTACCTGTTTGGCGGCACCCCGCCATTTGGTGGCCTGCTGGCGGTTCTGCCGGGTGCCGTGCTGTTTCTTGTCGGCGCCGTCCTTTCCTCGATCACCATCGGCGCGGCCAGGATCCGCCGCAAACCCAAACGCATTCAGGCCGGTTACCGGCGCAACGTCTTTGGCTGGTTCACCCAGTTGATCGCCGGCAACCCGGTGATGCCGCTGCTGACCATCGTGGCCGTCGGGGTTTTCGTGGCGATGGTGTTCAGCTACTTCGCCGAAAACAACCGCGGCGTCGAATTTTTCGTCGAAAGCGAGCCCGAGCAGGCCATCGTTTTCGTGCGCGCCCGCGGCAATCTTTCGCTGGCCGAAAAAGACGCGCTGGTGCGCCAGGCCGAAGAGGTGGTTCTGGCCACGGACGGTATCGAAAGCGCCTTTGCCTTTGCCGGCGCCGGCGGGTTGAACCAGAACACCGGCGGCGCCTCCAGCCCGCGCGACACCATCGGCCAGATCCAGATCGAGCTGATCCCCTGGGAACAGCGCAAGGACGATCCCGAACTTGACGGCAACGTGGTGATCGCCAAGCTCGAGCAGCGGCTGGCGCAAATCCCCGGCATCTTTACCGAAATCCTGAACCTGTCGCGCGGTCCGGCCTCGGGCAAGCCGGTTCACCTGCGCCTGAAGGGCGACAACACCGACGCCCTGGTCGAGGCCGTCCGGATCGTGCGCGAAAAATTCGAAAGCGTCGAGGGGCTCAAGGATATCGAAGACACCCTGCCGCTGCCGGGCATCGACTGGCAGATCAACGTCGATGTGGAAAAGGCCGGCCGGTTTGGCGCCGATGTCGCCACGGTCGGCGGCATGGTGCAGCTTGTCACCCGTGGCCTGTTGCTTGACACCATGCGGGTCGACACATCCGACGAAGAAATCGAGATCCGCGTGCGCCTGCCGGAAAAGGACCGGGTCCTGTCGACGCTCGACAGCCTCAAGGTGCGCACCCGCAGCGGACTGGTGCCCCTGTCGAACTTCATCACCCGCGAGCCAGTGGAAAAACTGGCGCAAATCCGCCGCGTTGACCAGAAGCGCTACTTCGATGTCAAGGCCGCGGTGGCCGACGGGCTGAGCCGGCCGGTGCTGGATGAAAACGGAGAGCCGGTTCTCAACGAGGATGGCACGGCAAAGACAACACCGATCACGGCGGTTGACCGGAAAGCCGAAATCGAAGACTGGCTGACGACGGAAAATCCCCTGCCGCCCGGCATCACCTTCGAATGGTCCGGTGATGATGTCGACCAGAAGGAAAGCCAGGATTTCCTGCAAAAGGCCTTCCTTGGTGCGCTCGGCCTGATGTTCGTCATCCTGCTGGCCCAGTTCAACAGCTTCTACAACGCAACCCTGGTGCTGACGGCTGTCGTTCTGTCGACAACCGGGGTTCTGATCGGCATGATCGTGATGCAGCAGCCGTTTTCCATCATCATGACCGGCACCGGCATCGTGGCGCTTGCGGGCATCGTGGTGAACAACAACATCGTGTTGATCGACACCTATCAGGAATATTCGAAATACATGCCACGGATCGAGGCCATCGTGCGCACCGCCCAGGCACGCATCCGCCCGGTCTTGCTGACCACGATCACCACCATGGCCGGGCTGACCCCGATGATGTTCGGGCTGTCGCTCGATTTCATCAACGGTGGCTATTCGGTCAACTCGCCCACCGCGTTGTGGTGGAAGCAACTGGCAACGGCCGTCGTGTTCGGCCTGGGGATTGCAACGGTGCTCACGCTTATCTTCACCCCGGCGATGCTGGCGCTCAGGGTCTGGCTGGCAACCGGCGCCTACCGGTCGCTGGCCCGGCTCAGGGCCTTGTCGCTGGGTCCCGGCAGCGCGGTTGCCCGCGACCTGGCGCTGGAGCGTGTGGCCGGCAAGGTGAAATCGCCGACGATCGTCTGGGAAACCGAAGAACAGGCAGCGCCGGCCCCGGCCCCGGCCACGGCCCCCGACCCGCATCCGCCCGCCGCGCCCTCGCAGGCCTCGCAGGCCTCGCAGGCCCCGACCGGGGACCAGCCCGAGGTCACCTTTGTCGAGACCGGCGCCGAGCCGCTGGATGAGACCGGCGAACAGGTCGACCTGCCCCCGATGGATGCCCCCAGCGTCGCGCTT
>JALSJL010000187.1 GCA_026989405.1 Marinosulfonomonas sp.
ATCGAGGCCTCGACACCGGCGGGGTTCTCGGGCTCCGGCCTGTTCTCCGATCGCGGCGTGCGAAGCCGCACTGTTGTCATTGAATCCCGCGACGGCACCCTGTCGCTGATCCCGTTTTCCGAACGTGGCTCGGCTTATGATCAACAGGTGCCCGAGCGTCGCGACGTGCGGGCCTTCGTTTGCCGCCAGTTCAAGAAGCAGGACGTGCTCTGGGCCTCCGAGATTCAGGGCATCCGCGCCTTTGGCACTGACAGCGAGACCCAGCAGATTCAGGCCGAAGTCGCCCGCCGTCTGCGTCGCCTGCGCAATGACGCCGAGGCCACCTTTGAATACCACCTGCTGAACGGCATTCAGGGCAAGGTGCTCGACCCCAAGGACGGGGCCACTGTCATCGATTACTTCACCGAGTTCGCGATTACCCCGGCCACCGAGGTCAACTTCGATCTTGCCGCCACCAATCCCGGCTCCGGCGTGCTGCGCAAGCGCTGTCAGGCGCTGATCGAGAGTGTCGAGGATAGCCTCGGGGGGCTGTCCACCGGGGCCGTGCAACTACGCGCCGAATGCGGCTCGGCCTTCTTTGCCGATCTGGTGGCGCACAAGGAGGTGCGTGAAACCTATCTCAACACGGCCGCCGCCGCCGATTTGCGCAGTCGGGTGTCCGACGAGGTCAGCTTTGGCGGCATCAACTTCCGCCGCTACCGGGGCAACGCCGCTTTCGGTGTGCCGGTCGACAAGGCCTGGTTCTATCCCGAGGGCGTGGAGGGCCTGTTCGAAATCTATTACGCCCCGGCCGACACCTTCGAGACCGTCAACACCCTCGGCCTGCCGCTTTACGCCCGTTCCATTCCGGACCGGGATCGCGACGAATGGGTGCGCCTCGAGATCGAAAGCAATCCGCTGCCCATCTGCACCCGCCCGCAGGTTCTGCGGTCTGCACGGCGGACCTGATGAACGCCTTTACCATTGGCATGGACGCGCTGTTCGCGGACGACAATATCGCCATGGACGCCATCTACACGGCCGGGGGCGGCACACCCGTTCTCGTCCGTGTGGTGGCGCGCCGTGCCGACAGTATCACCGGCTTTGGCGAGGCAAAACTTTGGTCTGAAACCCAGCGGTTCGATCTGCGGGTCAGCGAGGTCGCCACACCACGCCCCGGCGACCGTTTGGAAATCGGCGGTGAGGCGTTCCTGATCCAGGGTGAGCCCGTGAGGGATGCGGAACGTCTGATTTGGACCATCGACGTGCATCCGGCATGAAGTTGAAACTCGACATCGATCCGGACATCGCCGCGATGATGCAGGCGGAAATTCTGGCGGGAGAACGCGCTGTCACCGCCGCGATGCGTCAGGCGGGCAGTGATCTGAAGGCCGACTGGCGCGGACAGATTATTGGCGCTGGCCTCGGGCAACGGCTGGCGCGCAGCATTCGCAACAAGACCTATCCCGAGCGCGGTGAAAGTCTCGATGCCGCAGCCTTCATCTGGTCGAAAGCCCCGAAGATCATCCGCGCCCATGACAAGGGCATGCTGATCCGCTCGAAACTCGGCTTCTATCTGGTCATCCCGACCGAGGCCGCTGGCAAGGGTCGCGGTGGCGCGCGGCTCACACCCGGCGAATGGGAACGCCGCCGCGGTATGCGGTTGCGGTTCATCTACCGCCGCAACGGTCCCAGCCTGCTGGTGGCCGAAAAGGCGCGGATCAACACGCGCGGCACAGCGGTGGCCTCACGCTCCAAAACCGGGCGCGGGCAGGTCACCGCGCCGATATTCCTGCTGGTGCCGCAGGTGAAACTGCACAAACGGCTCGATCTGGCGCGGGATGCGGACAAGGTAGCAGGGGCCGTGCCAGGGTTGATTGTGGAAAAATGGGTGGATCAGGCCTGAACCACACTTGGAAAATTCCGGCATTGTGGACAATCGCCCATCATTGGCATATATTGCCAATGACAGGAAAGGATACTCCATGGCCACACGAAACGTTGTTCTGACAGATGCACAATCCAGCCTGGTCGACCGCCTAGTCGAGACCGGCCGCTACCAGAATGCCAGCGAGGCATTGCGCGCCGGTCTGCGCCTTCTCGAGCGTGAGGAAAGCGAACTCAATGCCCTGCGCAACCAGCTCTCGGCCGGATTGGCGCAGGCCAGAGCCGGTGATCTGGCCGAAGGGAGCGGCGAGGAGGCCATCCGGCGCGTCTTTGCCGCTGCGCGGGGCAAGGCCTGATGCCCAAACCCTGGCGGCTGACCCGTCAGGCCGAGGCGTCCCTTCTCGATATCGCCCTCTGGACGATCGAAACCTTCGGGCCGCGTCAGGCGCAGGCTTATGAGGAAGACCTGATCGCGCGCTGTTCCGGAATTGCGTCGGGCAATGTTACGTCGCAAAGCTGTCGGGCGATCATCGATCCCGATTTGAAAGAGGATCTGCGCTTTGCCCGTTCCGGTCAGCATTTCATCGTGTTTGTCGAGGATGAGGCCAGCGTTATCATCGTGGATTTTCTGCATAGCAGGAGCAATCTCCCGGCAAAGCTGGCGAGCCTCGAGAAACAACAGCCAGAACAAAACCATTGAGGTAAGCCGGCATTTGGCCGGCAAGCAAACCCATGCCCACACCCCGAGCAACCATCCTGCAAGCCCTGCTTGCGGCGCTGCAAAGCGTGCCCGGTGCAACCGTGCTGCGAGGTGCGATCCTGCCCGAACGTATCCCGACTGACGGGCTGCTGATCCTGCGCGACGGCGATCCGGGAACGCCGGAGGTGACGTTGTCGCCGGTGCAATATCACTTTGAGCATCGTGCCGAGGTCGAGGTGATCGTGCAGGGGAAGACTCCGGCTGACCGCGACGCCGCGTTTGATGTGTTGTTGGCAGAACTGGCCATCACCATCACGGCCGACCGAACCCTCGGCGGGTTCTGTGACTGGGTCGAGGCCGAAGCCCCGCAGCCGGTCGATCTACCGGTGGAAGGGGCGGAGGCGCTGAAAGCGGCCATCGTCCCCGTCATTTTGACCTACACCACGGCTGATCCGCTGGGCTGACCCCGTGGAATGACCCCAGTGGGATGACCCCCACCACCAAACAAAGGAATACACTATGGCACGCGCACAAGGCGCGCGGT
>JALSJL010000188.1 GCA_026989405.1 Marinosulfonomonas sp.
CCACGCTGCCATACAGGATCATGCCGTAAATGATCACCGTGAAACCGCCCCACAGTGCAACGATGGTTGTCACCGGGATGGAAAGGCCGCGCGGCATTTGCGGATGCACGCCGGCGTCGCCCTTGCCGGTCACCGTGGTGTAGGACTTCTTGCCCAGCCAGGCGCGCTGCGCATAAAACGCGCTGAGGGTGAAAAACAACAGCACCATCGCAAGAATGGCGGCGCGGCTCTGGTCGTATTGCGCCCCCACGATGGCAAAGAATATCTCGGTGGATAGCACGTCGAAATTGCCGCCCAGCACCAGCGGGTTGCCGAAATCGGCCATGCTTTCGATGAAACCAAGCAGGAAGGCATTGGCCAGCCCGGGGCGCATCAGCGGCAGCGACACCGTCTTGAACACCTGCCACCTGGTGGCGCGCAGGGTCTGGGCTGCTTCTTCCATCGAGGGGCTGACGCCTTCGACAACGCCGATCATCACGAGGAACGCAATCGGGGTGAAGGCCAGAACCTGCGCAATCAGGATGCCCGGCATCCCGTATAGCCAGCGCGTCGGGCGCACGCCGAACGTATCGGCGACGAAGGTCGTGACCGAGCCGGACAGGCCAAACATCAGGATAAGCGCAAGCCCGATGACAAAGGGCGGCGTGATGATCGGCAACACCGTCAGCGCGCGCAGGCTGCGCTTGAAGCGAAAGCCCGATCTGGTGACGACCAGGGCAAAGGCCAGGCCGAGCGCCGTGGTCAACGCCCCGACAATGACGGCCAGAAACAGCGAATTCCACGCCACGCCGCATTTGGTGCCGACAAGGCACCCGAGCCCCCAGATACGGTCATCAAACAGTTTTGCAAGGAAGATCGCGCCGGAATAGCCGCCGTCTTCGGTGGCAAAGGCCGCCGCCAGCATCTTGACGACCGGGAAGAACACGAAGGTGGCGACCAGCGCAATGACCCCGCCGATGGCCGAAACGACGAACACGTCGCCATTGACCGCCCCGCGTGCGGCGATGCCTTGGGTGAACAGGAACAGGAACGAGCCAGCCACCAGCAACGCCCCGTAGCCCATGCCGAACTGCCGGTCGCCAGGCGGGCCGAACATGGCGTCGAGCCAGGCAAAATTGTAACCGCGTATGCCAATCGCAAAGCCCTGCGCGATCAGGTATGTGAACCCGAAGGCACCGGCCAGGATCAGCAGCAGCCCATAGCGCCGGTCGGATTTTCGCCAGCGAAGAGCCGCCAGCGGCGCGATGAGCGCCGGCAGCAACGGCGCCAGCCACAGCTTCTTGCCCTGCCCGATCAGGAAGGCGGCAGGCGCGTAGTCTTCGTCAAGCGGATAGCCGTCAAACAGCCATCTGAACGAGAAAAAACCGTCCTCCACCCCATACCAGGGGAGCAGGAAATAGCCGGCCCACCCGACCGCGATCCAGAAGATCAGAACCGGGTGGGCCGTTTTTTCGGAAGAGGCGCGCATGTTTACTGCGGCAGGGTCGAAACCTCTTCATCCCATTTCTGCAACAGGCGCTTGCGCTCGGCAGATGAGCCATATTTCTTGAAGTCATAGTCGATCAGCTTGATCTTCGAGAAATCCGGCGCCGCGTCGGAGGTTTTCGCATTCACGTTCGACGGCACCTGGAACGCGTTGACCTCAAGCGCAAGGTTCTGTGCATCCGCCGTCAGCGCCCAGTCGTAAAACGCCTTGGCTTCGTCCATGTTGCGCGCGCCGGCAATGATCGACATCGAGCCGATTTCATAGCCCGTGCCCTCGCAGGGCGAAACCACCTTGATCGGAAAGCCCTTGACGGCCTGCTTCACCGCGTCGTGCTGGAACACGATGCCGATCGTGGTCTCGCCACGCGCCGCGGCCTTGATCGGCGCCGAGCCGGATTTGGTATACTGGTTGATGTTGGCATGCAGCTTCTTCATGAACTCGAAGCCTTCGTCTTCACCGAACAGCTGAACGATCGTGGCCAGCGTGGTATAGGCCGTGCCCGATGAATTCGGGTTCGCCATCTGCACATGCCCCTTGTATTCCGGCTTGACCAGATCGGCCCAGCACTGCGGCTCGGGCAGGTTGTCGGCTGCCAGAAGCTCGGTGTTGTAGCCATAGCCGAGCGCGCCCGAATAGATGCCGATCGTGCGGTCGCCCGCGCTTTCGGCCTGCGATATCGCCCAGGGGTGCAACTCTGCGCGCATCGGCGAGACATAGGGCTCGGTCAGCCCTTCCTCGGCCGCCTGCAGGTGCGGATCGCCCGTGCCGCCCCACCAGACGTCACCCTTCGGGTTCGAGGATTCGGCCTTGATCTGCGCGAATGTCTCACCCGATGACTTGCGCGTCATGTTCACGTCGATGCCGGTCGCATCTTCAAAGCTGCGCGCCATGAGCTGGCACCAGTCTTCCTGCGCCGAGCAATACAGCGTGAGCTTTGCGGCCTGCGCAGCGCCGCCGCCAAAGGCAACAGTTGCAACGGTTGCGAACAATGCAAGTTTCAGTTTTTCATGCGGTCCTCCCAAAGACTCAGCTTCTTGATCTTGTTTGTATATCAATGAAAATACGATATGCCCGAGCCCGCAATCTGGCAATGGTCATTCAACGACCGACCTGAAGAGCCACAAGACCTGGCCCATGTATCTGCTGAAATGGCTGTTCGCCGACGGCATTCCGGGCCGGGCGATCGGCATGTCAGCCGCCGGTTTCGCCTTGCCTGCCCCGGTTCCTGACTGTCAGTCCACCATGTAATTGACGGCATAGACCCAGAACAGGACATGGAAAAAAAGACCGGCAAGCATCAGGTTGAAGCTCCAGCGGAAGAGCCGGTTTTCCTGGCTGCGGGCAAAGGCTGCCCGCTTGAAGCGCCGATTGGCCAGATAGCCCGGCAGGAGTTTTTCCTCCAGCCAACTGAAGCGCGGGGCGTTCTCATTCTTTTCCACGATCACCTTCGCGCCATATACCATCTTGCCGATCTGCCATCCCAAAAACCCGAAGAACGCCAGCGCGGCCGAGCCCAGCATCCACCAGGTCGTCCACGGAATTTCGTTTATCGGGACACCATAAACCGTCATTGTTCCTCTCTCCCTTTTGCCTGAATGCGCTGGCCTTCCTCCCTGCCGACCTC
>JALSJL010000189.1 GCA_026989405.1 Marinosulfonomonas sp.
CCCCCAGCGTGGTCATCATCATATTGTTTGGTCCCGGCGTGATCGAGGATGCCAGCGCAAAGGTGGCGAAACCTGCGAGTTCCAGCATGTTGTCCCAATTGTTCATGGCACCCTCATGCAATGCGGCCACAGGCTGACCGAAGTGACGGCGAAGTCATGCATGGTCAGGCCTGATCGACGCACACAGGCGTTTCGCTTTGAAGGCAATCGGCTCCGCCGACCCGACCATGCACCCGATGCGCGTCCGCGCGAGCCCGGCAGGCAGACCGATCCGTTCACCGTTCGGGCCTTCGGGTAAATACTGCCGAACCATCTTGTTGGCAGCTGCGAGATACTCTTCGTCCGGAAGCATCTCGATGTCCCGAACAGCGGTAACAAAGTCTTCAGCGATTTGAGAAAACCGCGCCATGTCGACTTTGACACGCCCGTCCTCCTCCACGCTCAGACCGCCGTTTTCAGCCAGCAGCGATAGGAGTAACAACCCAGTGCCGCTGTCGAAATTTCGCTGCCAGTCCGGTTCACTGGGATAACGAAAGGCCCGGTCGAACAGAATGAATTCAGCCACCGCCTCGGCATCGACAAAGGTTCTGTCTCGGCAGACAAGCCATGTTTCCAGATCGACCTTGATTTCTTCCAGCAGACCTGTGAACCAGCGCGTCTTGATGGCGATATTCTGATCGAAGGGGCGCGGACCCCGATGGTGGAAATAGTCGTGCAGATATCCCCAGACGCATCGCGCCAGGTATGTACGGCGCAAATCCCCGCCCGTCGGGTTGGAGATCATCATCCCCCTTGTCGTCTCCGCAACCTTGGGCAAAGTGATGCCATTATAGATGTCGTAGAACTTATTGAAAAAGAAAACGGCATAAGCCTGCCCGGCAAGCGGCGACGCGGCTTGGACGTTTTCAGGAAAGAACACGATGTTGTTACCGGTCATCAGCCCTTGACTGCCGGCGATCAGATGCGAGGACTGGCAGATGTTCTTTGGATGTGGAAACATTCTGTAGAGCGCTTTGTAAGCGGCGCTTCCCGGCTCTTCCCGCAGTGCCAAAAAGCATTCGATACGCCATCCGCCGCGCCCGCCATTGGCCAGCCGCAGAGGACCAGAAAAGAAGAACGGCTTGCCGTTTTCGGGTGGGCGTAGCGCGTCGCGGGAGCAGCTGAAATCGGGTGCCTGCGCGCAATTGGCCTTGGCCCAAGCGGCGAAATCCGCTGCAAGCGCTTCGGCATAGGCCGGCTGACCGAAAAACCGCGCCAGCCGGGCGGCATTGGCGCCTATCTTGGCGGCAAGGCGGCGCGCCCTAGACCGATCTGCCACCGGAACGGAACCATCTTCAGATTGCAACGCGCCAATCGTCGAGATGCTGGTGATGAACTCCTGAGGAAGGGTGCAATCCGATGTCATCTCGGTCTTCTCCTAGTCCTGACGGACATGGATAGTGAAGCCATCGGCACTTCGCCGAAGTCCCGCACCAAATCCAAGCCCTGCGCTTTGGCAGCCGGCAACGTCGTAATGCAGGCATCAACCTGGCCGGTTGCACACAGACGTGCCGCTTCGGAGTTCGAATTGGTAAGGGCAATTTGGTAGTCGTCCTTGACCAGCGCCTGCGGGGCCGGATGTGTGGCGACCAGTTTGTAGTCGGTTTGCCCTGGGCGCGTGGCAAGGATCATGTTGAACGTGTTGTACAGGAAGACATCAGCTAGCCGCATCCGAGAGAGGTAGGGGAAAACCAAGTTGTGCAAATCAGGATATACCACGCAACCCAGCAGGGCTGAGCGTTCCTCTTGCAGCACCAGATCCATGGCGGATTCCAGTGAGTCGTGCAGGCTGATATTTGCATTGAGGCTCTGAGCCCTGATCCAGTGCCGGGCGGCGGCTTCGCAGTTTGTGCCGGCGGGGCCGAGAGTGCGAACGGTTTCGATTGCCCTCAACTGCGGATCTTTAACAGGCGCATCCATATCACTTTTCCGATTGTGCAGGGGATGGGTAGTCGGCGCATGTCAGCGTTTGGTAGATATCCGCGATGAGACGTGTCTGCGGCCCGGGCTGGAACCGGGTCCCATCAATCGCGCGCACGGGCATGATCTCGTAGGCGGTGCCGGTAAGGAACACCTCGTCCGCCTCCAGTAGAGTCGACAGGTCCAGGTCGCATTCGCGGCAGGTGAGGCCCTCCGGTAGATGCGCCATAACGGTTTGACGGGTGATACCATCAAGAATGCCAGAAGGTCGCGGCGTCAGCAGGGCTCCCGAATGGAATGCGAAAATATTCGCGCCACTGGCTTCGGCGACAAAGCCGTCATGGGTGAGCATCAAGGCATCGTCAAAGCCGGCTTCGGCGGCGTGCCTGCGATTGACCGCCCCCGTCAGGTATCCAGCAGAGGATTTAGCTTCGGTCGGAAAACAGGACGGCGGTGGGCGCCGATAGGGCACCTGCGTCGTCAGGGCGATTCCCTTCTGCATGGCAGACACGCCGAAAACCGTCGGCCAGTCCCAGATCAGTGCGCCAAATCTGGTCTTGTTGCTCGGGGCGTGGACCCCGAGGTCAACCCCACCCTGAAACATGACTGGCCGCAAATACGCATTGCGCAGGCCGCTTCGCATAATCATTTCCTCAAGCACGACCGCACAACGACCCGCATCGATGTCCGGTTGCAGGCCAATGACCAAGGCCGAGCGCAACAACCGCTCGACATGCTCGGCCAGTTTGAACGCCCGTCCGTCATACACCCGGATGCCTTCGAAAACTGCTGTAGCATAGTGCAAGGCGTGGACAGTCAGGATGTCGGCCTCATCCGGATTCGTGAACCGGTCGTCAAGAAATGCAAGCGCGTAGGTCATAATTCTCTTATCAATTCCCAAGACTACCCTCACCTTGGGTTGGTCGGCAGTAGCTTTTCACATTCGGTTCCAAAACGATCTTCCAGCCTCCAAAGAGTGTACCGCGTGATCACCGAGATGGAGCCATGAGCCGCGACGCCTTGTAAATGGGCGATCGGAGCAGAGGGGGATTTCGCCGCAAGAATATTCAAAACGACGCTCCTGCCCTTGACCTATGTGTGGCGCAACCACACGCGATAGGCTCGCTTTGTGCGGTGGGGCTGTGGAGGTG
>JALSJL010000190.1 GCA_026989405.1 Marinosulfonomonas sp.
CCCATGCCACCCAGCACCTCCATCGCTTCATAGACCACGTTGGGGCAGCGCTTGTTCGACATGAATTTCGCCAGCGCCACCGAAATCCGGGCCAGGGCGCGGTCTTCCTTGCCGGTTCCGTCGAACGCCCTTGCAACGTGCAGTCCCAGTGCCAGGGCGCCCTCCCAGTCCAGCGCCAGGTCGGCAAGAACGGCCCGCATCAGCGGCTGGTCCACCAGCTTGCGTTGAAAGACCACCCGCCCCTCGCACCAGCGCCTGGCCTCGACAAGCGCGGCCCGCATCAGCCCGGCGGGCGCCATCGCCGTATCCAGCCGGGTATGATGCACCATTTCGATGATTGTGCGAATACCGCGCCCTTCGTCGCCCAGCCGGTAGGCCAGCGCGCCGGAATACTCGATCTCGGCCGACGCATTGGCCCGGTTGCCCAGCTTGTCCTTCAAGCGCTGGATATCGATTGCGTTGCGTTCGCCTTCCAGCCAGCGCGGCACCAGAAAACAGGTCAGCCCGTCAGGCGCCTGCGCAAGTGTCAGAAATCCGTCGGACATCGGGGCCGAGCAGAACCATTTGTGGCCATGCAGCCTGTAGGCGTCGCCGTCGCGCTCGGCCCGTGTCGTATTGCTGCGCAGATCGGAGCCGCCCTGTTTTTCGGTCATCGCCATCCCAAGCGTCAGGCCGGTTTTTTCCGCGGCCGGCCGGATCGAGGGGTCATAGACGCGCGCTGCCAGTTTGGGCCGCCAGTGCGCCGCAATCTCGCTGTCGCCGCCAAGGGCGGGAAAGGCCGCGTATGTCATGGTCATCGGGCAACAGACGCCGGGCTCGACCTGGGTCATCATGTAGACCATCGCCGCGTGGGTCACATGCCCGCCGGCACGTCCCTCCCAGGCAACGGCCGCATATCCGTTTTCGATGCCTGCCCCCAGCAACCGATGATAGGCCGGGTGAAAATGAACCTCGTCAAGCCGCCGTCCGGCCCGGTCGAACAGAACCAGCTCGGGCGCATGCCGGTTGGCGTCGCGCGATGCCTGCTGCATCTCCATGGTGCCCATCCTGGCCCCGAAACCGGACATCGCCTCGGCCTGCCCGCCTTCCCGGAGACTGGCCTCTTGCAGGGCCTGGTCGGACCCCCAGAGATCGACATCCCCCGGCAGGCACGGCTGGTTGGTTACGTCATGGGTTTTCAGGTGGTCACGTGGCGGCAGACGGTCCATTGCGCATTCCTCCTGCACCCAGACTAGCCCGATGAAGCCCGCAAGACACAAGTTTGACGTGGCGTCGCACCGATCCGGGATCGGCATGTTGACGCCGAGAGGCGCAAAATTTCCCCTGCCCGGCATTTTGGGGATTCACAGTGCGAATCACTTGTGTCACACTGTCCGGAAGTCGCGAAACAGCGGCAAGGAGCGAGGCGGACATGACAAGACAGAGAAAAGCCCCGGCCTATGGGATGGCGCTCTATGTTTGCATATTGCTTTCGCTTGCGACGTATTTCGCCTTCGCAAGCGTTCAGGGAGATTTCGGCCTGTTTCGGCGCATCCAGGTTGAAGCCGAGGCTGAAACCCTGCGGGCCGAACGTGACCGGCTGATTGCCGAAATCGAGACCATCAGGAACAAGACCCGCCGCCTGTCCGATGACTATCTTGACCTCGACCTCCTGGATGAACAGGCCCGAAGCGTCCTTGGGCTGTTGCGCCCGGATGAGATCGTGATCCGCTGACCGGCGCCGACAGGGCCGATTTCCTCCCGGATCAACATCTCCGACCGCCGCAGGGCATTTTCCTGTCGCCAAAGGGGCCGCATTGCTGTAAAAGATAGTTTAGCATTAAACTATCTTTCAGACTCCGTGGAGAATCATCATGGCCGCCCGAAAAACCTCCAAGAAACCAAGTGTTTCCGGGGAAGACCTGTTGAAATTCTACCGCGAGATGCTGTTGATCCGGCGATTCGAAGAAAAGGCGGGGCAACTTTATGGCATGGGGCTGATCGGCGGGTTCTGCCATCTTTACATTGGCCAGGAAGCCGTTGTCGTCGGCCTTGAGGCCACGGCCGAAGACGGCGACAAGCGCATCACCTCCTACCGCGATCACGGCCACATGCTGGCCTGCGGGATGGACCCCAAGGGGGTGATGGCCGAATTGACCGGGCGTATTGACGGCTATTCCAAGGGCAAGGGCGGCTCGATGCACATGTTCTCGAAGGAAAAACACTTTTATGGCGGCCATGGCATCGTCGGGGCGCAGGTGCCGCTTGGCACGGGGCTGGCATTTGCCGACCGCTACCGCGATAACGGCCGCGTCACCTTCACCTATTTCGGCGACGGCGCCGCCAACCAGGGCCAGGTCTACGAGTCGTTCAACATGGCGGCGCTCTGGAAACTGCCGGTGATCTTCGTGATCGAGAACAACCAGTATGCCATGGGCACCTCGCAGTCGCGCTCCACCTCGACGCCGGAACTGTATACCCGCGGCGAGGCTTTCGGCATCAAGGGTGAGCTGGTTGACGGCATGGATGTTGTTGCGGTCAAGGCCGCCGGGGAAAAGGCCACGAAATACTGCCGGTCCGGCAAGGGCCCCTACATTCTTGAGGTCAAGACCTATCGCTATCGTGGGCATTCGATGTCGGACCCGGCAAAATACCGGACCCGTGAAGAAGTGCAGAAGGTTCGCGAAACGCATGACGCCATCGAACACGTCCGCCACCTGTTGCTCGACGGCAAGCACGCGACCGAGGATGAACTGAAGGCCATCGACAAGGACATCAAGGCCATCGTCAACGAGGCGGCGGAATTTGCCAGGCAAAGCCCGGAACCGGCGCCCGAAGAACTCTGGACAGACATTTATGCGGAGGCAGATTGATGGCAACCGAAATTCTCATGCCCGCCCTCTCACCCACGATGGAAGAAGGCACCTTGGCAAAATGGCTGGTCAAGGAGGGCGACAAGGTGTCGTCCGGCGATATCCTGGCGGAAATCGAAACCGACAAGGCCACGATGGAATTCGAAGCCGTCGACGACGGCACCGTCGGCAAGTTGCTGGTCCCCGAAGGGGCTGAGGCCGTCAAGGTGAACACGCCGATCGCCGTGATTCTTGATGAAGGCGAAAGCATGTCCG
>JALSJL010000191.1 GCA_026989405.1 Marinosulfonomonas sp.
AGCCCGGTCAGGGCGCGCCCGAACTCATCCGCCGGCGCCGTCTCGAAATCCATGCCCTTCATTCGGCGGCCTCCGCCACCCCGAGGAAGCCCCCCGACTGCCGGTTCCAGAACCGCGCGTAAACGCCGTTTCTTTTCAGCAGTTCCTCATGCGTGCCTTCCTCGACGATGCGGCCCTGATCCAGCACGATGATCCGGTCCATGCTGACGATGGTCGAAAGCCGGTGCGCAATCGCCAGCACGGTCTTGCCCTCCATCACCTTGGTCAGCGCTTTCTGGATCGAGGCTTCCACCTCGCTGTCCAGCGCACTTGTCGCCTCATCGAGCACCAGGATCGGCGCGTCTTTCAGGATGGCGCGCGCCAATGCGATGCGCTGGCGTTGCCCGCCCGACAGTTTCACGCCGCGCTCGCCAAGGAACGCCTGATACCCCTTGCGCCCCTTGTGATCTTCAAGGTCAAGAATGAACTCATGCGCTTCGGCCCGGCGCGCGGCGTCCATCACCTGTGCCTCACTCGCTTCCGGGTTGCCGTAGCGGATATTGTCCATGGCGGAACGGTTGAACATCGCGGTTTCCTGCGTGACCATCCCGATGGCGCGGCGCAGCGATTTCTGCGTGACCTTCGAAATGTCCTGCCCGTCGATCAGGATGCGGCCCGCTTCGGCGTCATACATCCGTAGCAGCAGCGAAACGAGCGTCGATTTTCCGGCCCCCGAGGCGCCGACGATGCCCAGCTTTTCGCCGGGGTGAATCGTGAGGGTCAGATCGCTGATCCCGCCAATGTCGCGGCCATAGGAAAACGTGACCTGCTCGAAATCAATGCGCGCATCGCGCACCACCAGCGGCACCGCATCCGGCGCATCCACCAGCCCGTGCGGCGGGGTGAGCGTGTTGATCCCGTCCTCGACCTCGCCCACATGCGAATAGATCTGCATCAGCGTGAAACTGACCCAGCCGGTCATCTGCGCCAGCCGGATCGAGATGGCGCCTGCGGCCACGATATCGCCGGTGCTGGCCTGCCCATGCGCCCAGAGCAGCGCCGTGCCGCCGATCAGCATGGTCGGCAGCGTGCCGGCCAGCGCCATCAGCACGAACCGGAACCAGGCCGCCAGCGCCCCCCAGTCCAGCGCCTTTTGCCGGTAATCCTCGATCGCCGCATGCGCCGCCGCATCTTCGTGGGCGTCATGGGCAAACAGCTTTACCGTCTTGATGTTGGTGACCGTATCCACAAGCTGGCCGGTCACGTTGGTGCGCGCATTCGCCCGCTGCCCGGCCCGGACGCGCGCGCGCGGCAAAAACCAGCGCACCAGCGCATAATAGGCCACGAGCCACACCGCCATCGCCGCCATGACATAGGGATGGATCGTGCCCACCAGCGCCAGCGACGCCACCACCGAGATCAGCGCAAAGGCCAGCGTGTTGACGGTTTCCACCGTGACCTCGGCCAGCGAATTGGCCACCTGCAACTGTTTCTGCGCAATCCGTCCGGCAAAATCGTTGTCGAAAAACTCGACCGAATGGCCCAGCGTCCAGCGGCTGATGCGCGACAGCACCGTTGCCGACACATTGGGGCCAAGGATGAACTGGGTGAAATAGGCGTTCACGCCGATCAGCGCCGGCCTGAGCAGCACGAAAAACCCGAACAGGAGCGCGAACATCCACAGGTTGCTTTCGGCAAAACCGGCCGGATCGGCACCGGTCACCGTGTCGATCACCAGCCCCAGAACCTTGGCGGTAAAGGCTTCGAGCGAACCGACGATGCCACTGAGCAACGCACCGGCAATGATCACCGGCCAGGCGCCCTTCAGCGCCCAGCCAAAGAACCGCCACAGCGTGCGCGGCGGCGGCCCTTCGGCGGGCGCGTAGGGGTCTATGATATCCGCCAATCTCACGCAGCGTCTTCCTCGGTGCCGATGAACCCGCCCGATTGCCGGTTCCAGAATTTGGAATAGAGCCCCTCTGACGCCAATAATTGCGCGTGGCTGCCCTGCTCGACGACCCGGCCCGCGTCCATCACGATGATCCGGTCCATGCGCGCAATTGTAGACAAGCGGTGCGCGATGGCAATGACCGTCTTGCCTTCCATCACGCCGTAAAGCGTGTTCTGGATGGCCGCCTCGACCTCGCTGTCCAGCGCGCTGGTGGCTTCGTCCAGCACCAGGATCGGCGCGTCCTTCAGGATCATCCGGGCAATGGCGATGCGCTGACGCTGCCCGCCCGAAAGCTTCACCCCGCGCTCGCCCACATGGGCGTTGTAGCCGCGCCGGCCCTTCGGGTCTTCCAGTTCCAGGATGAACTCATGCGCTTCGGCCCGCTTCGCCGCCTCGACCATTTCGGCCTCGCTCGCGCCGGGGCGGCCATAAAGGATGTTCGCCCGGATCGAGCGGTGCAGCAGCGAATTGTCCTGCGTGACCACGCCGATGGCGCGGCGCAAACTGGCCTGCGTCACCGCGCCCACGTCCTGCCCGTCGATCAGGATGCGCCCCTGCTCGGCATCGCGAAAACGCAACAACAGGTTCACCAGCGATGACTTTCCGGCCCCCGAGCGCCCGATCAACCCGACCTTTTCACCCGGCGCGATCTTCAGCGACACATGGTCCAGCCCGCCCGAGTCCTTGCCGTAGTGATGCGACAGATCGTCGAACTCGATCTCGCCACGCTTGACGACCAGCGCAGCCGTGCCCTTGTCCACCACGTCATGATCCACCGCGACCGAGCGCAGGCCCTCGCGGATGGTGCCGGCGTTTTCGAACAGGCGGATCGTCACCCACATGATCCAGCCGCTCATCGCCGAAAGCCGCAGCGTCAGTGCGGTCACGGCTGCGACCTCGCCAATGCTGGCCTGCCCGCGCGTCCACAGGGCAATTGCCGCACCGTTCACCGCCACGAACAGAAAGCCGTTGATCAGGTTCAGCCCCAGCGAAAGCTCGGTCATCAGCCGCAGGAACCGCTGAAACCGCAGCCGCAGCCGGCGCAGCGCCGACAGCACGTAACGCTCTTCGGCGGTGTCGGCCGAAAACAGTTTCACCGTTTCGATGTTGGCATAGGCATCCACCACCCGCCCGGTCACCATCGAGCGCGCGTCCGACCATTT
>JALSJL010000192.1 GCA_026989405.1 Marinosulfonomonas sp.
CCACGTGGCGGTGGCTCAGCCCGTGCTGGCCGCGGATGAAGACTTCCCAGAGGGGCCATTCGTTTTTCATTTCCTGTCTCCCTATTCAGCCGCCTGCCGGCGCGCGGCCTTCTTGCGGGCGTGTTCCATCAGCCCGTCGCGCACCCATGCACCGTCTTCCCAGGCCTTGCGGCGGGCGTTCAGGCGGTCGGCGTTGCAGGGGCCGTTGCCGTTGATGACCGCGAAGAATTCGGACCAGTCCGGATCGGTATAGTCATAGTGGCCGCGTTCCTCGTTCCACTTCAGATCGGGGTCGGGGATGGTCAGGCCCAGGTATTCGGCCTGCGGCACGGTCTGGTCAACGAACCGCTGACGGCCTTCGTCATTGGTCATGGTCTTGATGCCCCAGGCCATCGACTGCGCCGAGTGAACCGAATCCTTGTCGGACGGCCCGAACATCATCAGCGCCGGATACCAGAGCCGGTCGAGCGCATCCTGCGCCATGGCCTTCTGCTCGGGCGTGCCCGCGCACATCTTCATCATGATGTCGTAGCCCTGGCGCTGGTGAAACGCCTCTTCCTTGCAGATGCGGATCATGGCGCGCGAATAGGGGCCGTAGGACGTGCGCTGCAGCGCCACCTGGTTCATGATCGCCGCGCCATCCACCAGCCAGCCCACCGCGCCCATGTCGGCCCAGTTCAGCGTCGGGTAGTTGAAGATCGACGAATATTTCATCCGCCCGTCCAGAAGCTGCTCGGTCATCTCGTCGCGGCTGATGCCCAGCGTTTCGGCGGCGCAGTAAAGATACAGCCCGTGCCCGGCCTCGTCCTGCACCTTGGCCAGCAGGATCGCCTTGCGCTCCAGCGTCGGCGCGCGGGTGATCCAGTTGCCCTCGGGCAGCTGGCCGACCACCTCGGAATGGGCGTGCTGGCCGATCTGGCGGATCAGGTTCTGGCGATAGCCTTCGGGCATCCAGTCCTTCGGCTCGATCTTTTCGCCCGCGTTGATCCGTTCCTGAAAGGCGCGTTCCTGCGGGTCCATCTCGTCAAGCGACTTGACGCGCTTGCCGGTGGATTTGATGTTTTGTGCATACATCCGGTGCCCTCCTCAGACCCGTTCGATGATCATCGCCACGCCCTGGCCCACGCCGACACACATGGTGCAAAGGGCATAACGCCCGCCGGTGCGCTGCAACTGGCAGGCCGCCGTCAGCACCAGCCGCGCACCCGACATGCCCAGCGGGTGGCCCATGGCAATCGCGCCGCCGTTCGGGTTGACGTGCTCGGCGTCGTCCGGGATGCCGAGTGCGCGCAGCACCGCGAGCGCCTGCGCGGCGAAGGCTTCATTAAGCTCGATCACATCCATCTGACCGATGCTCAGCCCCGTGCGCTCCAGCAGCTTGTTGACGGCGGGCACCGGGCCTATCCCCATGATCCGCGGCTCGACCCCCGCCGCCGCCATGCCGACGATGCGCGCCATCGGTTTCAGCCCGTTGCGCCCCGCCGCGGCCTCGGACGCCACCAGAACCGCCGCCGCCCCGTCATTCACGCCCGAGGCGTTTCCCGCGGTCACAGTGCAGTCCGGCCCGTTGATCGGGCGCAGCCTTGCAAGGTCTTCCACGGTGGTTCCCGGCCGCGGGTGTTCGTCATGTTCGACGATAACCGGATCGCCGCGTCGCTGCGGCACGGTGATCGGCAGGATCTCGTCCTTGAAGACGCCCGCCTTGTGTGCCGCCGCCCAGCGCGCCTGCGAACGTGCTGCGAAGGCATCCTGATCGGCGCGGCTGATGTCGTAGTCCCTGGCCACGTTGTCGGCGGTTTCCGGCATCGAGTCGGTCCCGTAGGCCTCTTTCATCTTCGCATTCACGAAACGCCAGCCGATGGTGGTATCGAATATCTCGGCCCGGCGGCTGAAGGCGGCCTCGGCCTTTGGCATCACGAAAGGAGCACGGCTCATGCTTTCGACACCTCCGGCAATGCCCATGTCCTGGTCGCCGGCACGGATCGCCCGCGCCATCATGCCAACGGCATCCATCCCCGAGGCACACAGCCGGTTGATCGTGCTGCCCGGCACATCCACCGGCAGGCCGGCCAGCAAGGCGGCCATGCGCGCCACGTTGCGATTGTCTTCGCCGGCCTGATTGGCCGAGCCGAACACCACGTCATCCAGCGCCGCCCAATCAACCTTGGGGTTGCGTGCGATCAGCGCGGAAATCGGCGCAGCAGCAAGGTCATCAGTCCGCACCTTGCTCAGCCCGCCGCCGTAACGACCAATCGGAGTTCGAATAGCATCGCAGATAAAGGCATCCACTTTTGAGGCTCCTGTTCGCTGTGGAAAGATCGGTCGTGCCTGCGTCAGATACCACGGCGCGGCGGTTCGAACAACTTCCATGTTACACATTTTTTGCCCTTGGTCAAAATGTGTAACGAAAAATCCCGGCCCTCCAGTGATTCCAATTCTAACTGTTAATCCGCTGTTCAGTTCGAAGGGTTATCTCTGAGCCCGGGTGAAAAATGAGGTGGTGGGATGAGCGCGAAGCAAAACGCGCCAGTCATCATAAAACGGAAGAAGGTTATTGCCGGTGGTGGACACCACGGCGGTGCCTGGAAAGTGGCCTACGCCGACTTCGTGACGGCAATGATGGCATTCTTCCTGCTTATGTGGCTGTTGAACGCAACGACTGAAAAACAGCGAAAGGGTCTGGCTGACTACTTCAGCCCGACGATTCCGGTCAATCGGATATCCGGTGGCGGCGATGGCTCTTTTGGCGGTGACAACGTGTTTTCCGAGGAAACTCTGGCGCAGAATGGCGTCGGGGCGACGCTCAAGAAAGCAACCGAGTCCAACGCGGCAAGGGGCAGTTCGGGCCTTGATCAGGCACAGGACAGTTCGGCACAGGACAGCGCCAGCTTCACAGCCGTCGAAGAAGCGCTGAGCGGCATGTCGGGCGAAAGCATGGCCGCCGACGATGCGTTGCGCCATATCGTGACGCGGGTGACCGATGAAGGTCTGATTGTCGAACTGTTCGACCTTCCCGGCGAACCGTTGTTCGAGCCCGGTTCGAATACGCCGACCCCGATCATGCGGGAACTGACCGGAATGGTATC
>JALSJL010000193.1 GCA_026989405.1 Marinosulfonomonas sp.
GGTCTGCACCGGGTTCAGCGCCGTCATCGGTTCCTGAAACACCATCGAAATCTCATTGCCGCGCAAGGCGCACATCTCTTGCTCGCTTGCTGTCAGAAGGTTTCGCCCCTCGAACATGACCTGCCCCGTCGCGTTTGCGCCATCGGGCAACAGGCCGGCAACCGAATAGGCGGTCATTGACTTGCCAGAACCACTTTCGCCGATCACGCCAACGATCTGGCCCGGCTCGACATCAAGCGACACGTCGCGCAAAATCGCCGTTTCGTGAATGGCCAGAGACAGTTTCCTGATTTCGAGAAGGCTCATGCGCGCGCCCTTCGCAGGCGCGGATCAAACAGATCGCGCAACCCGTCCCCCATGAGGTTCAGCCCAAGGACCGTGAACACGATGGCAAGCCCCGGAAAAATCGCGATGTGTGGCGCAAGGCTGATCAGGGTCTGCGCATCCGCAAGCATCCGCCCCCAGCTTGGGGTTGGCGGCTGGGCCCCCAGCCCGACATAGGACAGCCCGGCCTCGGCCAGAATGCCAAGCGAAAACTGGATCGTCCCCTGCACGATCAGCAAGTTGGCGATGTTGGGCAGAATGTGCTCGGCACTGATGCGCGCCGCGCCCTTGCCGGCCACCCGCGCCGACATCACATAGTCGCGCTTCCACAGTGAAAGGGCCGCACCGCGCGTGAGCCGGGCAAAGACCGGGATGTTGAAGATGCCGATCGCGATGATGGCATTGACTGCCGAGGCGCCGAAAACGGCGGTGATCATGATGGCGATCAGAAGCGCCGGAAAGGCAAAGACAAGGTCATTGCCGCGCATGATGATTTCATCAAGCAGGCGCCCCGCGCGGGCGGCCGCGGCAAGGCCAAGCGGCACGCCCATAACCATCCCGATCCCCACCGCGACCAGCGCCACGGCGATGGAGGTGCGCGCGCCCACCATGATCATCGAAAAAATGTCGCGCCCGAAATGGTCGGTGCCAAACCAATGCATCGCCGACGGCAATTGCAGCCTCTCGCTGATTGTCAGCCTGGCCACATCAAACGGCGTCCAGAAGAAGGAAAGCAGTGCTGCGCCAAGAAACAACAGGCTCAAGATCAGGCCAAACATGAAACTGCGCGAAGACAGCGCGGCCCGCACCCAGCCCCCGCGCCCCATCAGCCCCGACTCCGCAAACGCGGGTCAACTGCGGCATAGGCCAGATCAACCGCGAAATTCACCACGACCACCGCAAAGACCAGCAGCATCACGACGCTTTCGACCACGATCAGATCCCGCTGTGAAATGCTCTGGAACACCAGCCGCCCGAGGCCGGGCAGGAAAAAGACGTTTTCAATGATGATGGCCCCGGCCAGCAAAAAGGAAAACTGCAGCCCGATGATCGTCAGCACCGGGATCATCGCGTTGCGCAGCGCGTGGCGGCGCAAGACCTGGCGCCGGGTCAGCCCCTTGGCGCGCGCGGTGCGGATGAAGTCTTCGTCCAGCGTGTCCAGCAGGGCCGACCGCATGACCCGCGCAAGGATCGACGCCTGCGGTAGCGCCAGTGAAATGGCCGGCAGCAGCAACGCCTTCAGGCCGACAGCAAGCCCCTGATCCCACCCCGGAAACCCGCCGGCAGAAAACCAGCGCAGGTTGATGGCGAAGACCAGAACAATCAGCATCGCAAACCAGAAATTCGGGATCGCGACACCCAGCTGAGTCACCCCCATGACCGCGACATCCCAGGCCGAGCCTCTTTTGGTCGCGGCCAGAATGCCGGCCGGAAAAGCGATGAGCGTTGACATGGTCAGAGCGAAGAGCGCCAGGGGAAGCGATATCCACAGCCGTTCACCGATCATGTCGGCAACTTCGGTGCGGTAAGTATAGGACGTGCCGAAATCACCCCGCACCAGCCCGGTGATCCAGTTCACATAGCGTTGAAAGGGGCCGACGTTCAGCCCGAGTTCTTCACGAAGCGCCGCCACCGTGTCGGGCTGGGCGTTTATCCCCAGCATATAGCTGGCGGGATCGCCCGGAACCACCTCGATGGCCACGAAAATCACCACGCTGGCCACAATCAGGCTCAGCGCAAGCGACAACAGTCTTTTCAGCGTGTAGCGCAGCATTGTTCGCCATCTGGGTGCAAGAGGGGGCGGAACCCCGACACCGGCCGGGGTTCCGAAGGCTCAGATGTCAGTCTTCCCAGTAGACCGCCGTCAGATCGGTCGCCTGGGTCGGTGCATTTTCCCAAAGGCCGACGACCTTTGCGTTGGCAACCGTGAGCGCTGCCAGCTGGAACAGGTAGCCGTTCACATAGTCCTTGGAAATGGTCGCCTGGGCAGCTCCAAGCATCGCGGCGCGCTTTGTCGGGTCGGTCGTGGCGTTCAGCTCCTCCATCAGCGCCTGGAATGCCGGGTTGTCATACTGGAAATAATAGTCCGGCTGCGCATAGATGCCGATGTCCAGCGGCTCGGTGTGGCTGACGATGGTCAACCCATAATCCTTGCCCCGGAACACCTGCTCCAGCCATTGAGCCCATTCCACATTGGTGATCTCGGTCTTGATGCCGACAGCGGCAAGCTGGGCGGCGATGATCTCTCCGCCGCGGCGGGCATAGGACGGCGGCGGCAGTTTCAGGGTGGTGGTGAAGCCATCCGGAAACCCGGCCTCGGCCAGCAGCTTCCTTGAAAGCTCCGGATCATGGGTCGACAGCGCGGTCAGGTCGACATAGGCCGGGTGATGCGGCGCGAAATGGGTGCCGATCGGCGTGCCGTAACCAAACATCGCCCCGTCGATGATTTCCTGCCGGTTGATCGCATGGGCCAGCGCCTCGCGCACCTTCACATTGTCAAATGGCGGCATCTTGTTGTTGGTCGACAGGATGGTTTCGCCTTCGGTCGAGCCGACCAGAACCTGAAAACGTGGGTCCGCTTCGAACTGCGGCAGGTTCTCGGGGGCGGGGAAGCCGGTAAACACGTCGACGTCTTCCGCCATCACCGAGGCAAACGCCGCGGTCGGGTCGGAAATGAACTTGAACGTCGCCTTTTCCAGCTTGGCCGGCGTGCCCCAGTAATCCGGGTTCCTGGTGATCTCGATCTTGTCGCCCTGCACCCAGTTGCTGAACTTGAACGGGCCGGTGCCGACAGGGTTGGTCTTGATGGTGTCGATGCTTTCCGGCGCCACGATCACCGCGTCGCCCCAGGCCAGGTTGAACAGCATGTTGCCGTTGGGTTCGGACAGCTTCACTTCCACCGTCAGCGGATCGATCACGTTGACTTCGGCAATGGCGGCAAACAGCGCCTTTTGTGCATTGGCCGAATCTTCGGCCCGTGCGCGATCAAGCGTGAACTTAACGTCATCGGCGTTCATGTCCGTGCCGTCATGAAATTTCACCCCGTCGTGCAGGTGAAACGTGTAGGTCAGCCCGTCATCCGAAATGTCCCAGCTTTCGGCCAGCCCCGGAACGATTGCGCCGGTCGACGTAAACCGCGTCAGGCCTTCGAAGATGTTGGCATATGTCACCGAGTCAATCGCCCCGGCCGCGGCCGATGTCGGATCGAGGTGGGGCGGTTCAAGCTGCATGCCCACGGTAATGTCGGTTTGGGCCGCCTGCGCCAGACCAGCGCTCAGCGCGAGCACGGCAACCCCGGCGAACGCGGTCTTGATGGTGAAATGTTTCATCAGTTTTTTCCTTCCTTGCTGGTTGGTTGCGGTGCGCTTGCGTGACGATCGCCCGCCAAAAGCTCAATCAGACTGCGCCCCATTACCTTGGCGGAGTCAACCATGTCGTCGACTCCGACCCATTCGTCCGGCTTGTGCGCCAGGTCGAGAATGCCGGGACCGTAGGCGATGCAGTTTTTCAGCCGCCCGATACGGTCGATGTGTTTCTGGTCATATGTTCCCGGCGACACCACATATTGCGCGTCCTTGCCCAATACCTCGCGAATGGCCCGAGAAACGGTTTCCACGACAGGCGCATCGCGCCTGGTCATTGTCGGAAGAACCTCGTGCATCGGTCTGAGATCATAGGAAAATCTGTCGCGCCGACCCTTCACGCGCTCAAGCAGATCAGTGATTTCCGCCCGAACCTCATTGATGGTTTCCTCCATCAGGAAACGGCGATCAATCACCATGCGGCAACTGTCGGCCACGCAGGGGCTGGGCAGGCTTGCGCGGTAGTCGTCCAGTTCGGCCTGCCCGCCATGGATCGAGTTGATATTCAACGTGGATTGACGCGCACCTTCCGGCACCACGGGCATGGCCGTGCGTTTTTGTGCGAGCGCCGGGAACAGGCTGTCTTCCATTTCACTCAGGACAGCCCCCATGTGGCGTATCGCGCTGTCGCCCAGAAACGGCATCGACCCGTGTGCGATCTCGCCGAATGTCTCGATTTCCGCCCACCAGACGCCACGGTGTCCAAGACACACCCGGTCCTTGTTGAGCGGCTCGGGGATGATCACATGCTGCACGCGTTCGGGGCTGAAGAACCCCTTTTCGGCCAGATAGGCGACCCCGCCCTGCCCGCCGCTTTCCTCATCCGCCGTGCCCGATATCTCGACCGCGCCGGAAAAGTCGGGAAAGGCCTCAAGAAAGGCTTCGGCCGCGATGATGGAGGCGGCCAGCCCGCCCTTCATGTCACAGGTGCCCCGGCCATAAATGCGACCGTCGCTCAGTTCGCCGCCAAACGGGTCCTTCGTCCAGCCGCGCCCGACCTCGACCACATCAATGTGGCTGTTGAAATGCACGCATTCGCCCGCATGGGCGCCCTCGCGCCTGGCAACGACGTTCCAGCGCGGATAGCGCTCGCTGTCGCCGATGGCCCCTTCGGCACGGATCAGTTGAACCTCAAACCCGCTCTTGCTCAGCCTGCGGGACAGATACTCGCAGATTTCAAGGTAGTGATCGCCCGGCGGGTTTAGCGTCGGAATACGGACAAGATCCCGGGTAAGCGCAATCAGGTCATCGCGCCGGTCTTCAACAAGCCTGTCCAGCTGCCTGCCCCGGTCGCCCTGCCCATCCGCCATGAAACTTCCCCCTTTCAGGGTTCACAGTATCACGGCAAACAACTACGGTAGCAATACCGTATATCCACGGAGAGGTTCGAACATGACCGGCCCGGACGACTTGCAGAGACTGGCCTTTGAGCACGCCCCGGTCGGTCTGGTTCTGACAGAAAACCGGGTCATCCGGGCCTTGAACAAGACCTTCGCCCGGATGATCGGATATCGGAAAAGGGAACTGCTCGGCCAATCATTTCGCATGCTCTACGACAGCCGCGACGACTTTGAAAAGATGCGCGACATCGGCCTTCGGGCCCTGACCGAGCGGCGGGACTACTGCGACGAGCGGCTCATGCTCAGGCGCGACGGCAGCCGAATCTGGTGCCGATTTCGCGCCCATACCCTGACACCGGATGCACCGCTGAACAGGATGATCCTCAGCTATGCCTTGCTGTCTGACACCTTGCCCGCCCCGGCCCTGACCCGGCGTGAACGCCAGGTCGTGTCACTCTTGGCGCGCGGAATGACAAGCAAGGAAGCCGCCCGGGAGCTGGCCTTGTCGCCACGCACCGTGGAAGATGTGCGCGCCAGGCTGCTTCGGAAATTTGGCACCAGGAACACCGCCGAACTTGTCGCACGCTTTACAGGGTTGGAGATTTGACAGTCAATGCAGGGTGAATTCCTGCACCACGTTGCGCCATTCATTGGCCGCGATCATCTTGCGATGAACAAACCGTACCGAATGCAATGGCCCCTCGATTTCCGTTTGCCAGAACTCGATGAACTCGAACAGTTTCGGATAGTCCGGCGCAAGGTCGTATTCCTGCCAGATGAAACTGTTCAGGACCAGTTGATGGTCAGGCATCCGGTAGAAAAGTTCGGCCGTGGTCAGCCCGTAGCCGCGCAGCATCAATTCCGTTTCATTTTCAGCCATGTTTCGCCCTATGATTGATTCGCTCGGAAATCATGGCACATTCAAATTACTATTCAATAAAAACAAAGTGTTAGCACTCGAGCGCAGCGGCTGCCGGATTTGGAGCCAAGCAGGGATTGCACCCCATATCCCGCATCTGATATGCTCGGCAACACAAGATGTAGAACTTACACGAACAGGCGCAATTTCACGTGAACGATACCCCGGAAACCCCTGATCTCAATGACGAAAGCGGCCCCGAACGCCCTGTGCATGACGGCCCGGCAATCGACATTGTCGATGAGATGAAGACCTCGTATCTCGACTACGCCATGAGCGTGATCGTCAGTCGGGCAATCCCGGATCTGCGCGACGGGCTGAAGCCGGTTCACCGCCGCATCCTCTATGCGATGCACGAGGTCGGCAACACCTTCGACAAACCCTATCGCAAGTCTGCCCGCCCCGTGGGTGACGTGATGGGCAAATACCACCCCCACGGCGACAGCGCGATCTATGACGCGCTGGTGCGCATGGCGCAGGATTTTTCCATGAGCCTGCCGTTGCTGGACGGCCAGGGCAATTTCGGCTCGATGGACGGCGATAACGCGGCGGCGATGCGCTATACCGAAGTGCGAATGGCCAGAACTGCCAACTACCTGCTGGCAGACATCGAAAAAGACACGGTTGATTTTCAGGATAATTACGACGGCAAGGACCAGGAACCGACGGTTCTGCCGGCGCGTTTCCCGAACATGCTGGTCAACGGTGCCGGCGGCATAGCCGTCGGCATGGCCACCAACATACCGCCGCACAACCTGGGTGAAGTGGTCGACGGTACGCTTGCCATGATCGAAAACCCCGATCTGACCAGCGAAGAGCTGATGGAATACATTCCGGCGCCCGACTTTCCGACGGGCGGTGTGATCCTGGGGCGGTCGGGCGCGCGCAAGGCCTATACCGAAGGGCGCGGCAGCGTGATCATCCGCGCAAAGACCCGGATCGAGGAAATCAGGAAAGACCGCTATGCGATCATTCTTGATGAGGTGCCCTACCAGGTCAACAAGGCGTCACTGATCGAAAAGATTGCGGAATTGGTCCGCGAGAAGAAGATCGACGGCATCAGCCACGTTCAGGACGAAAGCGACCGGGTCGGTGTGCGGGTCGTGGTCGAACTCAAGCGCGATGCAACGGCCGAGGTTGTGCTGAACCAGTTGTTCCGCTTCACCCCGATGCAGACCTCTTTCGGGTGCAACATGCTGGCCCTGAACGGCGGCCGGCCAGAGCAGCTGACCCTTCGCGATTTCCTGCGGCATTTCATAACGTTCCGGGAAGAAGTTGTCGCGCGAAGAACCGCTTTTGAACTGCGCCGCGCCCGTGAGCGCAGCCATATTCTCTGCGGATTGGCCGTTGCGGTGTCCAATGTCGACGAGATCGTCGCAACCATCCGCGCCTCGCACGACCCGGCCGAAGCGCGCGCCAAGCTGATGGAGCGGCGCTGGCCGGCGCAGGACATTGCCGAGTATATCACGCTGATCGACGACCCATCGCACAAGATGAATGATGACGGCACCTATAACCTCAGCGAAACCCAGGCCCGCGCCATTCTGGAATTGCGCCTGCAGCGGCTGACCGCCATGGGTGTCAAGGAAGTCACCGACGAACTTCAGGAACTTGCTGCAAGTATCCGGGAATACCTGGATATCCTGCGTTCGCGTGAGCGGATCATGGCCATCATTTCCGCCGAGCTGCGCGAAGTCAAAGAGCTGTTCGCCGTTCCGCGGCGCACTGAAATTGTCGACTGGTCCGGCGACATGGACGATGAAGACCTCATCGAACGCGAGGACATGGTCGTGACCGTCACCGCATCCGGCTGGATCAAGCGCACCCCACTGGCCGAATTCCGCGCGCAAAAGCGCGGCGGCAAGGGGCTGAGCGGCATGTCGACCAAGGAAGAAGACGTGGTGACCACGCTGTTTGTCGCCAATACCCACACGCAACTTCTGTTCTTCACCACCGACGGCATGGTTTACAAGCTGAAAACCTGGCGCCTGCCGCAGGGCGGACGCACCGCCAAGGGCAAGGCCATCGTCAACATCCTGCCAATCCCGCCCGGTGTCTCCGTGGCGGCCATCATGCCGGTGGATGTCCCCGAAGAGGAATGGGACAACCTGCAGATCGTTTTCGCAACCACCGCCGGCACGGTCCGGCGCAATGCCCTGTCCGATTTCACCAATGTCATGCGCAATGGCAAAATCGCCATGAAGCTGCCCGATGGCGTGCAACTGGTCAATGCGCATATCTGCACCGAAGACGACGACGTGATGCTGGTGACCGCCGGCGGGCGGGCTATCCGGTTCCGCACAACCGATGTGCGTGTCTTCAAGGGGCGCGACAGCACCGGGGTGCGTGGCATTCGACTGGCCAGGGGCGATGAGGTCGTGTCGATGTCGGTGATCCGCCACTTCGAGGCCACACCGGAAGAGCGGACCGCCTATCTGAAGTTGCGGCGCGCGCTCGCCGGGCTCAACGAAGACGACCTTGATGACGACGACGAAACCGTCGCCGACGCCAACATTTCCCCCGAACGGTTCGAGGAAATGCAGGCAGTTGAAGATCTGATCCTGACCATTACCGAACTGGGCTATGGGAAAATATCGTCCAGCCATGACTATCCGGTGCGTGGACGGGGCGGCCAGGGTGTTGCGGCCATGGACAGGGCCATGCGCGGCGGCAAGCTTGTTGCCTCCTTCCCGGTCGAAATGGACGACCAGATCATGCTTGCCACATCAAAGGGCCAGTCGATCCGTTGTCCGGTCTCGGGCATCTCCTTCCGCTCGCGCAGTGCCGGAGGGGTCAAGGTGTTCGACACCGGCAAGAATGAGGTCGTGGTGTCCGTCGCGCGTATCGCCGACAGCGGCGCAGATGACGGTGTGGATGGCGAAGAATAGCCCGTCAGGTCGGTTTGCCGACCGGATTGGCTGACAACAAGAGGCCCTTGGCCCGATGACGGGTTTCAAACCCGGTGCCAATGGCCTACATGGCGCGTCATGGACAAGACCTTACACATCGTCGGCGGCGGCCTGGCCGGAAGCGAAGCGGCCTGGCAAGCGGCCAATGCGGGGCTTGACGTGGTGCTGCATGAAATGCGCCCGCAGGTGCCGACATTTGCACACAAGACAGGAAACCTCGCCGAGCTGGTCTGCTCGAACTCGTTTCGCTCGGATGATGATGAACAGAACGCGGTCGGTTTGCTGCATTGGGAAATGCGCGCCGCAGGCGGATTGATCATGGCAATGGCCGATTCGCACGCATTGCCGGCGGGCGGTGCCCTGGCTGTTGACCGAGAGGCGTTTTCCCACGCCGTAACACAAAGGCTCAAGGCGCATCCAAAGGTGCAGGTCGAACCCGGCGAAGTCACGCAATTGCCCGAGACCGGGCACTGGATATTTGCGACCGGCCCCCTGACCTCACCCGCCCTGGCCGCCGCGATTGCGCAAGCGGCGCAACAGGACAGTCTGGCGTTTTTCGATGCCATTGCCCCGATCGTCTACGCCGACAGTATCGACATGGATGTGGCCTGGGAACAGTCGCGCTATGACAAGGGCGACAGCGAAGAACAGCGCCGCGCCTATATCAACTGCCCAATGTCGCGCGACCAATACGACGCCTTTGTCGATGCACTGCTGGCCGCTGAAAAGACCGAGTTTCACGAAGGCGAGGACGCGCCGTATTTCGATGGCTGCCTGCCGATCGAGGTGATGGCCGAACGCGGTCGCGAGACCTTGCGCTTCGGGCCGATCAAGCCGGTCGGGCTGACCAATGCCCATGATCCGGACACCAAGCCCTATGCGGTGGTGCAGCTGCGCCGGGACAACAAGCTTGGGACGCTTTACAATATCGTCGGCTTTCAGACCAAGATGAAATACGGCGCGCAGACCGAGGTGTTTCGCATGATCCCTGGCCTGGAAAACGCCCGTTTTGCCCGCCTCGGCGGCATTCACCGCAATACCTTCATGAACTCTCCGCGCCTGCTTGACGATCAGATGCGCCTGAAGGCCCGCCCGCACATCCGTTTCGCCGGCCAGATCACCGGCGTCGAAGGCTATGTCGAAAGCGCGGCCATGGGGCTTCTGGCCGGGCGTCTGGCCAGTGCGGAAATCATCGGGCAGCCGCTGCCGCCCCCGCCACAAGACAGCGCCATGGGCGCGCTGATTCACCACATCACCGGTGGGGCCGAGGCAAGGACTTTCCAGCCGATGAACGTCAATTTCGGCCTGTTTCGCCCGATCGAAGGGCTCAAGGGGGGCCGCCGCGGCCGGCGCGACCGCTACAAGGCCTATACCGACCGCGCCAAGGACGCCTGGAAAAGCTGGTTGGAAAACCCGGGGCAACCCGAACCGTCCTGAGGGACGGGGCGGCAATTGCCCTGCCCGCGCGGCGGCGGTAGGAGGAAGAATGCGCACACGATTCGCCCCTTCGCCGACCGGCCCGCTGCACCTGGGCCATGCCTATTGCGCCATTCTGGCGCACGACATGGCGCAGGCAGCCGGGGGCACCTTCCTGTTGCGCATCGAAGACATTGACCGCACGCGCGCGCGCCCGAAATGGGAAGCGCAGATATTTGACGATCTGCACTGGCTTGGGCTGAGATGGCCAGACCCGGTGATGCGTCAGTCTGCGCGGCTGGACGATTACAGCGCGGCTCTTGCGAAATTGCAGGCCATGGGGCTGCTCTATCGCTGCACCTGCAAGCGCCGCGATATCGAAGCGGCCGCAGATGCACCGCAGGAAGGGAGCGGCCCGGTTTTCGGCCCCGACGGGCTGGTCTATCCCGGAACCTGCCGCAGCCTGGACCGCGACGACGCCGACGCCGCACTACGCCTGAACATGGAAAAGGCCCTGTCTTTCCTTGGCGAGGCGACGCTGTCATTTGAAGACACCTCACCGCGCCATGCCGGCCGCCATGAGATCACACCCGATGAGCTGATCCACCGGGTCGGCGACATCGTTCTGGCGCGCCGCGACATGGGCACATCCTATCACCTGTCGGTCGTCGTGGACGACGCCGCACAGGGGATGACCGATGTCGTCCGTGGCGAAGACCTGTTCGAGGCGACAAGGATCCACGTTCTGCTGCAGGCCCTGCTGGACCTGCCGACGCCACGCTACCACCATCACCGCCTGATCCGGGACGAGAACGGCAAACGCCTTGCCAAAAGGGACGACGCGCGCGCCATTGCGAAATACCGGGCCGAAGGCCTGTCACCGGCCGATATCAGATCCCTGGTCGGCCTGCCCGCGCCGGTCAGTCCAGATAACCCCACGGCTTCGGAACAAGAACCCACCGACCGTTCACAAACACCAACCCGTCGAAAGCCAGACCAAGCGTTTCCCCGCTCTTCACGAACTTGAACCGAACAATTGGAATCCCCGGTTTCATGTAAGCCAAGACCTGGCTGTAACCACCGGGAAACTCTTGCAAAATCGGGTCTTCCGAGATCAGTTGATCGGTGGTCGCGCGAACCATGAAAATGGCGTCATGCTCGGGCTTTGGTTGAAATTTCACCCCGGGCTTGAATCGCGGCAGCAGGTCACGCACCAGCGCAGAAGCCAGCGGATCCTTGTAAAGCGCACGAATGTCGGCTTCGGTCGGGAACAATCGGGCCGAGAGTGCTGCGATATCGGCACCCGGCTGCAGAAACGTCTCAAGCAGGGCGCGGACCTGCTCTGCGCTTCCGGGCACGGAAGCGGCGTCCTGATTGCTTGCCGCCACGATCATCAGGATGGAGCGTGAGGGATCGTTCTCGCAGATTTCGCGGATTTTCCCGAGCACCCCCCGGACACCGTCAATATCCACCGGGGGTGCCTTGTTGTCGGCCGCGGCAAGATAGCCGAATACCCATGAGGTCATCATGACCAGAGACATGTCCCCTTCACGCGACAATGCGGCGGAACAGGCCTCGTTCGGATCAAACCGGTTATCTGATTGCGCAAGAACCGGGGGGGAAAGGGCCGTGACCAGAACCAGCGGCAACACCGCGCGACGTGTGACAAACATCAAAGAATACCCTTTTCTGTCAAAACCAATGCAATCATCTTTTCAGAAAATCAGCAGCGCACAAACTCTTTTGTGCCGCTATGTCTCTATCTGCACCTCTTGCCCGTCCCGGATTGCGGTGAAAAAACAGCTGCGCCGGCCGGTATGACAGGCCGGGCCGGTCTGCCTGACCTGAACAAGCAGACAATCACGGTCGCAATCCAGCCGCATCTCGACAAGCTCCTGGGTGTTGCCCGAGGTTTCACCCTTCACCCAGAATTGCTGCCGCGACCGCGACCAGTAGGTCACGCGCCCGGTGTCCAGGGTGCGCGCCACGGCTTCGGCATTCATCCATGCAAGCATGAGAACCTCGCCGGTTCCGGCTTCTTGTGCGATTGCGGGAATCAGCCCGTCGCTGTTGTATTTCAGGCCGGACGGGTCAAAGAGCATGCGATTTCCTTTTCAATTTGGTGCTGGTCCCCTAATTAGAACGAAACCCCGCCCGAGGAAATGGCATGAGCGACACTGATCTGATCAACCTGTATTCCGGCAGGATCCTGGAACTGGCCGCCGACATTCCGCGCACGCAACGCCTGAAAGACCCGGATGCCACCGTCAAGCGACGCTCGCCGCTGTGCGGATCGACCGTGACTGTGGACATCTCGCTCCGGGACGGAAAAATTTCGGATTTCGGGCAAGACGTGAAAGCCTGCGCGCTCGGTCAGGCGGCCGCTTCGGTTGTGGGGGCCAACATCATCGGCCGCACCATCGACGAGGTCCGGCGCGCCCGGGCGCAGATGCTCGACATGCTGAAAAAGGGGGGTCCCGTCCCCGATCCGCCCTTTTCCGGGCTTGAGGCCCTGTTGCCGGCCCGTGACTTCAAGAACCGCCATGCGTCGATCATGCTGACGCTCGAGGCGACGCTCGAAGCCCTTGAATCGCTGGAAGAGCCCCCGCAAGCATAAAAAACCGCCACGCTCCGGCAGGGAACGTGGCGGTAGTTGTGGGTCTGCTGGCCAGCCATTTTCCGGGGGATGAGGCCAACCCGGACAATGACGTTCTTGAGGCAGTCAAAACGATGTCATGCGCCTTTTGGGGACAGGATGCGCATGAGGCCAGACACAGACCGCAGGCAGATCAGATGAGGCCCGGCAGGTGAAGCCCCACGATCAGCATGACAAACAGGGCAACGCCGCCAAGAAAATCGGACAACAGGGTCGGCGACGATCTTTCGATCATGTCTTTCAGGTCGGTCAGCATGTTGCGGCTCCTGCGTGGTGATTTGTTGCCTCTTTGTTCTCATTTCCTTCACCAGTTGTAAAGAACTTTTTAAGAACATTAGCGAACAAAATGAAACTCTGGCCGCTAACCCACTGAAATCAGGCGTATTGCCTGATCCTGCTCCATCAACCAAAGCAACAGTCGCGCCGCCGAACCGCGCGGCGACGCGAGCGTTGGGTCATCTTGCAACAGCTTGCGCGCATCGGCCTGGGCCATCTCCATCAGTGCGGTCTGGCTTTCCAGATCGGCTATGCGAAACCGGGGAAGCCCCGACTGCGCCGTGCCGATCACATCTCCGGCGCCGCGCATCGCCAGGTCTTCCTCGGCGATGCGAAACCCGTCTTCGGTTTCCCGCATGATCTCGAGCCGGCGCCTTGCGGCCTCGGTCAGCGGTGGCTGATAGAGCAGCAGGCAGGTAGACGCCGCATCACCCCGCCCGACCCGGCCCCGCAGCTGGTGCAGTTGCGACAGCCCGAAATGCTCGGCCCGTTCGATCACCATGATCGTGGCATTCGGCACGTCGACCCCGACTTCGATCACGGTGGTCGCCACAAGCACCGACGTCTTTCCGGCGACGAAATCGGCCATCGCCGCGTCGCGTTCGTCCAGCGGCATCTGGCCATGCACCAGCCCGACCCGGCCTTCACCCAGAACCGCACGCAGGTGTTTGTAGCGCTGTTGCGCGGCTGTCAGGTCCGATACTTCGCTTTCCTCGACCAGCGGACAAACCCAGTAAGCCTGCCGCCCTTCCCGGATGGCCCGGCGCAAGTGATCCACCACTTCGTCGATGCGCCCGGCACTGACCAGGGCGGTCTTGACCGGCTTTCGACCGGGCGGCTTTTCGTCGAGCACCGACACATCCATGTCGCCATACTGGGCCAGAGCCAACGAGCGCGGGATCGGCGTCGCGGTCATCACCAGAACGTCTGCCCTTTTGCCCTTGGCGCCCAGCTCCATGCGTTGCGACACCCCGAACCGGTGCTGTTCGTCAATCACTGCCAGCCGCAAGTCCCTGAATTCGACATCCTTTTGAAACACCGCATGGGTTCCCACCAGGATCTGGATATCGCCGGCCTTCAGCGCCTTCAGCTTGGCCGCGCGTTCCCTGCCCTTGTCACGGCCGGTCAGGATATCCAGCACGACGCCGGCAGCCTCGGCCAGCGGCTTCAGGCTTTCCAGGTGTTGTTGGGCCAGAATACCCGTCGGCGCCATCATCACCCCCTGCCCGCCGGATTCAACGGCAATGAGCAGCGCCATGAAGGCCACCAGCGTCTTGCCCGAGCCGACATCACCCTGCAACAAGCGGTTCATCCGGACATCGGCAGCCATGTCGGCGGCAATTTCGGATATTGCGCGCGTCTGTGCCCTGGTCGGCTCGTAGGGCAAGGCCGCAAGCACCCTGGCCTGAAGCTGCCCCGTGCCCCGGCTGGGCCGCCCCTTGGCGCGCCGAATGCGCGAGCGGGCCAGGGCAAGGGTCAGTTGATGGGCGAAAAACTCATCGTAAGCCAGCCGTTTGCGGGCCGGCGCTTCCTGCGCAAAATCGGCCTGGGACGAGGGATGATGCGCGGCCTCGAGGGCCTCGGAAAAATCCGGCCAGTTTTCGCGTTCGCGCAGGGCTTGGTCAATCCACTCGTCAAACTCTGGCACGCGCGCAAGCGCGCCCTGCACAGCCTTCGCCATCGCCTTGGCCGAAACCCCGGCAGTCAATGGGTAGACCGGTTCAAACTCGGGTATTTCACCGGCCTTTTCGGGTGGGACAATATGGTCCGGATGCACGATTTGCGCCACCCCGTCGAAAACTTCGAGCTTTCCCGAGACAACCCGGCGCTGGCCAATCGGCAACTGCGACCTGAGCCAGGATTCCCGGGGGTGAAAAAACACCAGCTGAAAGGACGTTTTCGCATCTTCGACCACGACGCGGTAAGGCCGACCCTTCTGGGGCGGCACAATGTGTCGACCAACGACGACCTCCACCGTCACGACCTCGTTTGGCGCAGCCCCCAGAACCGTGTCGCGCCGCCGACGGTCGATCACCGAGTGCGGCAGGGTGAAAATCAGGTCACGCGGCTTTTCAATGCCGATCTGAACCAGGGCTTTCGCGGTTTTGGGGCCAACGCCCTCAAGGCTTTCAAGCGCGCTGAACAGCGGATAAAGAACTGGCGGCCGTGTGCTCATGCGGCGCCGATCAGCGTGAGCCAGGCATCTTCGTCGATGATCTCGACCCCCAGCTCAGCCGCCTTTTTGGCCTTGGAGCCGGCCCCCGGGCCGGCCACCACCAGATCGGTCCTGCGCGACACCGAGCCCGCCACCTTGGCCCCAAGCGCCTCGGCCCGCGCCTTCGCCTCGGCCCGCGTCATCTTTTCCAGAGATCCGGTAAACACGATTGTCTTGCCGGCCACAGGGCTGTCCGAAGCAGCCGGCTGGACCGCATCTTCGATCTCTTCCAGCTGTGCAACAAGCCGGTCGATCATCGCGCGTTCGGCGTCCTGATGAAACGCAAGTACCAGTGAGCGCGCCAAGACCTCACCGACCCCGTCGATGTTGGTCAACTCTTCCCATTCCGGCCCGTCGCCATCGCGCGCGCGCGTCATCGCTGTTTCGAAAGCCTCCCAGGATCCGTAGTGGCGCGCCAACAGTTTCGATGCGACCTCTCCGACATGGCGAATACCCAGAGAAAAGATCATGCGTTCCAGCGGAATTCGTCGCCGCGCCTCGATCGAGCGGAACAGTTTTTGCACCGACCGCTCGCCCCAGCCGTGCTGGCGTGCAAGTGGTGTCCGAGAGCGCTCATCGAACCTCTCGCGGGCGTGATCGGGGTCGAAATGGTCCAGCCCCAGCGCTTCGGCCAGCGCTCTTTTCTGTTCATCCGGGTCAGCGCTGCCCTGCAGGCGTGTCAGCACCTCGTCCAGCCCGACAAGCGCCTTTTTCCCGGCGCTGTCACGCGCAGCCAGGGTGAAAATGTCGGCCGGCTCGCGCACCCATCCGAGCAGATAGAACGCCTCGACCTGTTTCGCGCCCAGACCTTCGATGTCGAACGCATCGCGGCCTACAAAATGTTTGAGCCTTTCCATCGCCTGTGCCGGGCAAGCCATGCCCCCGGTGCAGCGGCGCACCGCGTCGCCCGGCTCGCGGATCGCATCCGATCCGCAGACCGGGCATTTCGTGGGAAATTCGAACGGTCTGGCTTCGGGCGGGCGGCGCGACAGGTCGACATCCGCAATCTTCGGGATCACATCGCCGGCCCGGTAGACCTTGACCCAGTCACCTTCCCGAATGTCCTTGCCCCCGCGGATCGGGTTGCCATTGGTGTCGACACCCTTGATGTAGTCCTCGTTGTGCAGCGTCGCATTGGACACGACCACGCCACCAACGGTCACCGGTTTCAGGCGGGCAACCGGGGAAAGCGCACCGGTGCGCCCCACCTGAATGTCAATTTTCAACAGCCAGGTCCAGACGGTCTCGGGCGGGAATTTGTGCGCGATGGCCCAACGAGGCGTGTTCGACCGAAACCCGAGCCGGCGTTGCAAGCCAAGGTCGTTGACCTTGTAGACCACGCCATCGATGTCATAGCCCAGGTCCGGGCGCGCCGCCTCAATTCGTTGGTAGTGCTCCAGCAACTGTCGCGGTCCGTGGCACAACCGGGTCAGTTCATTCACCTTGAAGCCAAGTTGTGCCAGTCGATGCAGCGCGCCGATCTGGGTATCGGCAAGCGGCTGCGAAAGCTCACCCCAGGCATAGGCAAAATATTTCAAGGGCCGCGAAGCCGTGATCTGTGGATCCAGTTGACGCAATGAACCGGCGGCTGCGTTTCGCGGGTTGGCGAAGGTCTTGCCCCCCTGTTCGGCCTGGGCACGATTCAGGGCTTCGAAATCATCGTGGCTCATGTAGACTTCGCCGCGAACCTCAAGGATATCCGGGGCGTCGGTCAGGGTTTTCGGAATGTCGCACACCGTGCGGGCATTTTCGGTGACGTCCTCACCGGTTTCCCCATCGCCACGCGTCGCCGCCTGCACCAGTTGCCCGGCTTCGTAGCGAATGGACAGCGAAAGCCCGTCGATCTTCGGTTCGGCACAATAGTCGATCGTCGCGTCGTCTATCCCGAGGAAACGCCGGATTCTCTTGTCGAAATCATATACTTCCTTTTCGGAAAACGCATTTGCCAGAGACAGCATCGGCACCCGATGGTGCACCTTGGCGAACCCCTCGCGCGGCGGCGCGCCCACATTTTCAGTTGGACTGTCAGGGCGCTTCAGTTCCGGAAAGCGCTTTTCAAGCTCGATCAGCCGGCGTTTTGCCGCGTCGTATTCGGCATCCGAAATAAAGGGCGCGTCGTTCTGATGATAGGCAAGATCGGCCCGACGGATCAGGTCTGTCAGGCGCTCGATCTCGGCATTTGCCTCATCACGTCCCAGACTGTCCACTGGCCTTTTTGCGTGATCGATATCCATGCGACGCCTCCCATTGTCCGGTGAAGGATTGATAGGAGGCCCGCGTGTTCGCGTCCAGTGAAACAACCGGCGCCCTGATGCACCAGAGGTGTGTCAGGCGGTCATCCGGCACAGGGGCGCCTGGCTCATGGGCAGCGCCCCGGCTGTTGCGCTCAGGCGCCCATGGCAAGCTGATGGTCGATTTCGGCAGGCTGCGGATCGCGCAGCACATAGCCGCGCCCCCAGACGGTCTCGATGTAGTTTTCGCCCTCTGTCGCCTGACTGAGCTTCTTGCGCAGTTTGCAGATGAACACGTCGATGATCTTCAGCTCCGGTTCATCCATCCCGCCGTAAAGGTGATTGAGAAACATTTCCTTGGTGAGGGTCGTGCCCTTGCGCAACGAAAGAAGCTCGAGCATCTGGTATTCCTTGCCCGTAAGATGAACCGGCTTTCCGTTGGCACTGACCGTCTTGGCGTCGAGATTGACCTCGATCGAGCCGGTCGGGATCACCGATTGGGCATGCCCCTTCGAGCGACGGATGATCGCGTGGATGCGGGCAACCAGCTCTTCGCGGTGAAACGGTTTGGTCAGGTAGTCATCCGCCCCGAAACCGAACCCCTTGATCTTGTTTTCGGTGTCGTCATCCCCCGACAGGATCAGAATGGGCGTGTCAACCCGCGCCAGACGAAGTTGGCGCAAGACATCGTGGCCGTGCATGTCCGGCAGGTTCAGGTCAAGCAGGATGAGATCGTAGTCATACAGTTTTGCAAGATCTATCCCCTCTTCTCCGAGGTCGGTGGCATACACATTCAGATTGGCATGCGTCAGCATCAGCTCGATGCTCTTGGATGTCGTCGGGTCGTCCTCTACCAGCAAAACGCGCATATTAAGATCTCCGCTCCTATAAGGTCGTTCCATTGGACATTGGACAATAATGGTTAACCACAAGTTACCGCTGAGGTCGTAATAACATCTGCAACTTACAGTTGTCTATACTTCTGAGCCTTTGTCACCCGCAGCGCCTCAATTCCATGCCGGTCAACAGCCTGTTTCCACTCGGTAAGTTCTTCATCGCTGAGCCCCCATTTGCCAAGCGCCTCTTCCCGCGAGATCAGACCGCATTCCAGCGCACGCACAATCGCGGCCTTGCGGCTGACCACCCAGCGCCGGGTGTTCGCCGGCGGCAGATCCGCCCGCGTCATGATACTGCCGTCCTTGAGTGTGACCGCACGCACACCACCGATTTTCTTCAGATACATTTGCTCACCCCTGATTAATGCCGCTCCAGTTTCGACCGGCTTGCTTAATGGGGCGTGAAACTGCCCCTTGAGAGTAGTTAGCATTTGCCTATATTCTGCCGGACCACTTCCGGGAAACGACCATGGCTCTTGATCATCCAACCGGCACCCTCAATTCGCTCGGGTTTGCCAAGGCGCCCGCGCAAACGCGCGTGGTCGTGGCCATGTCCGGTGGCGTCGACAGCTCTGTGGTGGCGGCAGAACTGAAACGCGAAGGCTATGACGTCGTCGGTGTGACGCTTCAGCTCTATGACCACGGGGCTGCGCTGGCAAAAAAGGGCGCGTGCTGCGCCGGGCGAGACATTCATGATGCGCGCCGCGTGGCCGAAGAGATGGGGTTTCCTCACTACGTCCTGGACTATGAAAACATCTTCAGGGACGCGGTGATCGATGAGTTTGCCGACAGCTATCTGGCCGGAGCGACGCCGGTGCCGTGCATCCGCTGCAACGAAAGGGTCAAGTTTCGTGACCTGCTGAATGTGGCGCGCGATCTGGAGGCCGACTGCATGGCGACCGGACATTACATCCAGCGCAAGATCGGCCCCGCAGGGCCAGAGCTGCACCGGGCAGATA
>JALSJL010000194.1 GCA_026989405.1 Marinosulfonomonas sp.
CCTCATGGCTCTGGCCTTTGTTCTCACCCTCTGGGTTGAGGCATCCGTCGCCCAAATTCTTGTCGTGCAGGCCATCGCGCTTGCGGCGATCACGCTGGTTGTCGCGTTCAGTGACGTTTCCGGCGATTTCGAGGAGGACCCGGAAGAAGCCGAGCGCCGTCTTTGGCTGGAACTTGAGCCGGAAGATGAATGGGACAGCAACGACCCGGCGGCGCTACGCCGCCAACTTCGTGAAAGGTTCTGGTCTGTTCTTCTCTGGGTCATGCCGGCGGCGGTTCTTTTTGGCACGATGGTTCAACTGGCAATGGAGTTTCTTGGTGTTGTCTACCCCGATTTTCAGGTGAGTTTGCCAAGCGGCAATTCCGAAATCCGAAGCGCGGCCATGATCGCACTCAGCGGACTTGCGGTCATCTTTTTCGGGTTGATGGCGGGGCTGGGGTTTGCGCTGACTTCCCTTCGGCTGATCGGGCGGTTGCGCAATTGGTCGTCGGCGCATCTTCGCGAAAACTATGTGCGCCTGATCCGCGCGCTGTATTTCCGGCCGATGCGGCGGGGCTGAACCGGCCACCGGTTGCTGTCAGTCGTCTGGCGGAACCAGTCCCAGACCACGCAGATAAACTCCGATCCCGCTTTCCAGCAGGTCTTCCGGCGGGAAGGGTGACTTGGTGCCGGGAGAGCCGCGCGCAAACAGTTCGACAACCCCATGGCACATCGCCCAGATATGGGCGGAGACCATTTGTGCGGGCGGCCGCTTTTGCGGCGGAATATGCTGTGACAGCTCTACCGCCGCGCGTTCCAGAACCCCCAGGGCGCGGTGCGCAACACGGGCAAGTTCCGGCTTGCGGTTGATCGAGATGCCGCTTTCGAACATCGCCACATAGTGCCCCGGATACTTTCGGGCGAACGCCAGATAGGCACGCCCCGTTGCCTCGAACGAAGCCAAGGCCGAGGGCTGGCCCTTCTGAAAGGCATATTCCATCAGGTCGGCAAAAATCTCATAGCCCTGCAACGCGGCTTCGGCGATCAGGTCTTCGCGGCCATCGAAATGCCGGTAGACCGCAGCCGGGGTGACACCGGCGGCCTTTGCGGCTTCCGACAGGGTGAAGCCGGTCGGGCCCTTGGCTTCGACAAGCGCCAGGGCGGCATCGACCAGGGCCTGGCGCAGGTTGCCGTGGTGGTATCCGCGTTTAGCCATCCCAGATATCGGGTCCGCCGCAAATGCGCGGGTCGGGCGCGCAAGCCACGTTGTCATTTTTCCCGTCATAGGAAATGCCGCACAACACCGCCTGAATGGCCGCGATACGCGCGCGTTTCTTGTCATCCGAGCGCACGACCGTCCAGGGGGCAACGCCGGTATGGCTGCGGGTGAATGTCTCGGAAATGGCGGCGCTGTAGGCGTCCCATTTCTTCAGCCCCTCGACGTCTATCCAGCTCAGTTTCCACTGTTTCAGCGGGTCTTTTTCGCGCTTGAGAAAGCGACGAAGCTGTTCGGCCCGCCCGACGTTCAGCCAGAGTTTCACAAGGTGGATGCCCTCGTCGACCAGCATGTCCTCAAATTCCGGCAACTGATGGAAAAAGCGTTCGCGTTGTGCGTCGGTGCAAAAGCCGAAGACCTTTTCGACGACCCCGCGGTTATACCAGCTGCGGTCAAACAACACGATTTCCCCGGCGGTTGGCAGATGGTTGACGTAACGCTGAAAATACCACTCACCCTGTTCGCGTTCGGTTGGCTTGGACAATGCCACCACGCGCGCACCGCGCGGATTGAGGTTTTCCCGAAACCTCTTGATCGTGCCGCCTTTTCCAGCGGCATCGCGGCCCTCGAACACGACCACGACACGCTTTCCGGTTTCCTTGACATCTGCCTGCAGGCGCACCAGTTCGCGCTGCAGGGCTGCCATCGTGTCCTGGTAATCCTTCGCTTTCATGGCTTTGCGGTAGGGGTAGCCTGGCGACAGAATGTCGTCCTTGCCGGCGTCCCGGATCGCCTTGCGAACCTCTTTCGGGGCCTCTTGCTCAAAATACTTGCTGATCGCGCCATCAAACGGCAGGTCCATCGGAACCCCCTGTGCAACTGTCTGGCCAGTATGGCTATTTTGCACTCTGCGCGCAATCATTCAACGCGTGCCGATTTTGCCGAGATCGAATGGGGTGCTCTGGTAGATCTCGTTGATCCAGTTGCCATAGAGCAGATGGGCATGGCTGCGCCACCGGTTCAGTGGCGGTTTGCCCGGATCATCGTCGGGGTAGTAATTCACCGGGACATTGATCGCGTTTCCGGTGGCGATATCGCGGTCATATTCTTCTTTCAGAGTGTGGCTGTCATACTCGAAATGGTTGAAAATATAGAGCGCGCGGTGGTCGCGGTCTTCCACGAGGCACGGCCCGACTTCTTGCGAACCCAACAGCGTCACCAGCCCCGGGGCGGCATCGATTTCATCCTGGCGCATTTCCGTCCACCGGCTGACCGGGATCACGAAGTCATCGGAAAACCCGCGCAGGAATGGAGAGTTTTTCGCCAGGTTTTCATGCCGGAAACAACCGAAGGCCTTGTGGTCGAGCATGTGTTTGTCAATGCCATGAAAGTGGTTGATCATCGCCATTCCGCCCCAGCAAACCCCGAAAGTCGAATGCACGTTGGTCTGGGTCCAGTCCATGACTTCCCGCAGTTCGTCCCAATAGGTGACCGCCTCGAACGGCAGGTGTTCGATCGGCGCGCCGGTGATGATCAGGCCGTCGAATTTTTCGTCTTTCACCTCGCGGAACGGGCGATAGAACTCTTCCATGTGTTCGGCGGCGGTGTTCCTGGTCTGGTGCTCGCTCATGCGGATCAGGCTCAGGTGAATTTGCAGCGGCGTTGCGCCGATCAGCCGGGCAAACTGGTTTTCCGTCTGGATCTTTTTCGGCATGAGGTTGAGCAGGGCGATCTTGAGCGGCCGGATGTCCTGACGCTCTGCACGTTGTTCCGACATCACCATCACACCCTCGCTGCGCAGAACGTCGAAGGCGGGCAGGTCTTTGGGGAGGGTGATGGGCATGGTGGCCTCGTGTCGGTTTGCAGTGTGTTCAGATGG
>JALSJL010000195.1 GCA_026989405.1 Marinosulfonomonas sp.
GAGACCACATCCATGCCGGCACCAAGGTCACCGAGCAGCTTCAGAACGGCGACATTGGAGTTGGCCTTCACGGCGAAACACACCAGATGATCGGTGCCCGCCAAAGCATCGTCAAAAAGCCTGAAATGCCGCTCCAACGTGGCCGCGGAATAGCAGTAAAACGGTGTGCCTGCCGTCTGGGCGATCTCGGAAACCGCCACATCCTCGGCAAACAGCTCGCCGTTACGATACAAGAAATGATCCATGTTCCGGGGCCTTTGTGCGCTTTGATGGCTTGCGTCATATCAAATGGTTCGCGGAATACAATTCAGCCAGCCGGGCCAACGGCTACCGGCGCAGGTCACAGGAACCAATGATAGTCCATGCCTTCCAACAAGTCCGGACTGTATCAGTTTCCGATGGTCACGCCGATTGAAGTCCGGTTGAACGACCCTGTCTTGGAGTTGTACCCAAACGTGGTCTTGGTGCTGTAGCTCGGCTTGACCGGCTCTCCATCCACACCACAGGCCGTCAACACCAGCAATCCGGCCAGAGCTGCAATCAGTGCTTTCATGACAGTTTCTCCTTCCAGCGGGCGATCTGGGCGCGCACGTTTTCAGGCGCGGTTCCACCGTATGATCTGCGCGAGGCTACCGAATTTTCCACCCCAAGCACATCGAACACCGCATCCGTGATGCCGGAATGGGCGGATTTCATCTCATCGAGGCTCAGATCCGGCAGGTCGCAGCCCTTCTTTTCCGCCATCGCAACCAGTGTGCCGGTGACGTGGTGGGCATCGCGGAACGGAAGGCCAAGCTCGCGCACCAGCCAGTCGGCCAGGTCTGTGGCGGTGGAAAAACCGCTGGCGGCCGCCAGACTCAATGCCTCGCGGTTGGCCGTCAGGTCGCTGACCATCCCGGACATTGCCGCCAGGGCCAGCATCAGGCTGTCGGCGGCGTCAAACACCTGTTCCTTGTCCTCCTGCATGTCTTTGGAATAGGCCAGAGGCAGCCCTTTCATGACGGTGAACAACCCGACAGTTGCCCCAAGAATGCGCCCGATCTTGGCCCGAATGAGTTCGGCCGCATCGGGGTTCTTTTTCTGCGGCATGATCGATGAGCCGGTTGAAAACCGGTCTGACAGGGTGACAAATCGGAATTGCGCCGACGACCAGATCACCAGTTCTTCGGCCATCCGGCTGAGGTGCATGGCGCAAATCGTGGCTGCCGACAGGTATTCAAGCGCAAAATCCCGATCGGCCACGGCATCAAGTGAATTGGCAGATGGCCGGTCGAACCCCAGCGCCTGTGCGGTCATGTCGCGGTCGATCGGAAATGATGTTCCCGCCAGCGCGGCAGCCCCCAACGGGCATTCGTTCATCCGGCGGCGCGCGTCCTCGAACCGACCGATGTCGCGACCGAACATCTCGACATAGGCCATCATGTGATGGCCCCAGGTGACCGGCTGCGCAGTCTGCAGGTGGGTAAAGCCCGGCATCACCCAATCGGCTCCGGCCTCTGCCTGCACCAGAAGTGCCCGGATCAAAGCCTTCAGCCCCTCAATTGCCGCATCCGCCTGACCACGCACCCACATCCGGAAATCCAGCGCCACCTGATCATTGCGCGAACGCGCAGTGTGCAGCCGCCCCGCGGGTTCGCCGATGATATCTTTCAAACGCGCTTCGATATTCATGTGAATGTCTTCCAACGCCGCCGAAAACGGAAACTCGCCACGCTCGATCTCTGACAAGACCGTGAGCAGACCTTCCCTTATCGTCTCGGCATCCTTATCGGTAATGATGCCTGTGCTCGCCAACATGGCGGCATGGGCACGAGAGCCCTCGATGTCCTGGGCGTAGAGCCGCTTGTCGAAGCTGATCGAGGCATTTATGGCCTCCATGATCGCATCCGGCCCGGCGGCAAAGCGACCACCCCACATGGCGTTCTGGGTCTTGTCTGTCATATCAATCACCCTCGGAGGGTTTACATGCGTTGGTTTCGTTCAGCAGTCCTCTACACGGCCCTTGTCGTTGGTGCAAATGGCGCTGCGGCCGATGTCGCTTCACTTGAAGCGCTGCGCGAAGGCACTCTCAAGAAGCTGGTCTTTTCCGAACCCCGAGAAGTTTCGCAAATCGCATTCCTTGACCCGGAGGGAAACGAACACCGGCTCGGCGAGTACAAGGGCAAATACGCCCTGGTGAATTTCTGGGCCACATGGTGTGCCCCGTGCCGCAAGGAAATGCCGGGGCTTGAGGCGCTGCAACGTGAGTTTGGCGGCGACACTTTCGAGGTTGTCACAATTGCAACGACGCGCAACACCCTGCCGGCCATCACACGGTTTTTTGATGAGATTGGCGTGACCGAATTGCCGATCCTGATCGACGACAAGTCGGTTCTTGGCCGCGAAATGGGGGTCTTTGGCTTGCCGACCACGATCCTGCTTGATCCGGACGGCAATGAAATTGCCCGCCTTCGTGGTGATGCCGATTGGGGCGGTGAAAGCGCGCGCGCCATCATTGCGGAACTGACAGACGGAGACTGACTTCTAGCGCGCCCGGCGCGCGACCGCCTCGTGGCGCGGACAGTTGATCATGTGGTCATTTACCAGGCCGGTCGCCTGCATGAAGGCATAGACAATCGTCGGACCACAGAACTTGAAGCCGCGGGCCTTCAGCTCCTTTGACATGGCCTGCGAGATCGGTGTCTGCGTGGGGACGTCCCCCATAGATCTGAACTGATTGTCAATCGGGCGGCCATCCACGAAGGACCACAGAAAGTCCGAAAACCCTTCACGCTCCTCAATGTCCAGCCACGCTTTCGCGTTTCCGATCGTGGCCTCGATCTTGCCACGGTGACGGATGATGCCGGGGTTTGCGAGCAGTCGCTCCACCTCCGCATCACCCCAACCGGCGATCACGGCAGGCACGAACCCTTCGAAAGCTTCTTTGAAACTCTCGCGCTTGCGCAGGATCGTGATCCATGACAACCCGGCCTGAAACCCATCGAGTATGAGCTTTTCCCAAAGCGCGCGGCCGTCATATTCAGGGACGCCCCACTCTTCATCGTGGTAGCTTA
>JALSJL010000196.1 GCA_026989405.1 Marinosulfonomonas sp.
CCACCATGACGCCCGAAAGAGCGGGCCCCGAAAAGCGCAAGCGGGTCCGTGATCCTTGCCATCGGGCGCGAGCGCAGCGACGCATCGCCGGTGAAAATCGTCGTGATCGGGGTGGTCGCCATGGCGCCCATGATCAACCGCACTCCAGTGCCCGAGTTCCCGCAGTCAATGACGGTTTCGGGCTCTGCGAAGCCACCGACGCCCACGCCATGCACAACCCATTCACCGGTCTCCAGCCGTTCGACGCCGGCACCGAAAGCCCGCATGGCCGCGGCCGTGTCCAGCACATCCTGACCTTCAAGCAACCCGTTAATCCGGGTCTCTCCGACCGCAAGCGCGCCAAGGATTAGCGCGCGATGCGATATGGACTTGTCGCCGGGAACCCTGGCCACGCCACGCAGCGCCGCTGCGCGCCGTGCGGTGATCGGGGTCGGAGTTTCATGCGCTGACATTGGCGCTCCTGCTGTTTCAGCCTCAAACGGGAATACCCGCCGCCGGCTGCGCGGTCCAGACTTGCCAGCCGTTCTTTTGGAATTTGTCGCCAAACCGGCGCTGAATTCACTGTTTTCTGAACGTCAGATAGCAGGGCACCCGCCCCTCGCGCAGGGCCTTTTTCTCGTAGCGCGTCGACTGCCAGTCCTTCCAGGGCTCGCGCCAGTCGCGCGGGCCGTCGGCAAGCCAGTCAAACCCGTGCCGCGGCACCTGCTCCAGCGTTTGCCGGACGTAGTCGGAAATGTCTGTTGCCACCCGAAATTCGGCACCCGGCCTGAGCACGCGGGACAACGGCAAAAGATACTCAGGCGTGACAAACCGCCGACGGTGATGGCGCTTTTTGGGCCAGGGGTCCGGGTAAAGAAGAAAGGCCCTGGCGATGGAGGCATCCGGCAAGACATCGAACAGATCGCGCACATCGCCCGGATAAACCGCAAGGTTGTCCACACGAGCTGTGCGGATCTTGCCAAGCAGCATCGCAACCCCGTTGATGAAGGGTTCGCACCCGATGATCGCCACGTCCGGGTTCTGGCCGGCCTGATGCACCATGTGCTCGCCACCGCCAAACCCGATTTCAAGCCAGACCGGCTTGCCACCGAACCGCGACTTCAAGTCCAGAGGCCGCCGTTCGGGGTTGGCATCGAAGGCCACCGCACCCGGCGAAAGCGCTTGCAGGTCCTGATCCAGATATTCCTTCTGGCTCGGGCGCAGGGTCTTGCCATGGATGCGGCCGTAGAAATTGCGCCTTGGGCGCGCTGGTGTGCCTGTCTTGGTCATATGCGCGCTTTTGGCGTTCGCCATGGCAAGGGTCAAGGCCCGATGCCGGGCGCGGCTGATCTGCCGGCTTCAGAGAGCGCCTTTCAGGGCGTCCGCCAGGTCGGTTCGCTCCCACGAGAACCCGCCGTCCTCTTCCGGCTCGCGTCCGAAATGCCCATAGGCCGCCGTGCGCTGGTAAATCGGCCTGTTCAACCCCAGGTGCTCTCGGATGCCGCGCGGCGTCAGATCCATGATCTGACCGATCGCCCGTTCGATCTCGGCCGGCGGCACATCGTTCTGGCCAAATGTATCGACGTAGATCGAAAGCGGTCTCGCCACACCGATCGCGTAGGACAACTGGATCAGGCAACGATCGGCCAGTCCGGCCGCAACCACGTTTTTCGCCAGATAGCGCGATGCGTAGGCTGCGGAACGGTCAACCTTGGTCGGATCCTTGCCGGAAAACGCACCGCCACCATGTGGCGCGGCACCGCCGTATGTGTCCACGATGATCTTGCGGCCGGTCAGCCCGGCATCGCCGTCAGGGCCGCCAATGACGAACGTCCCGGTCGGGTTCACATGCCATTGGGTCGTGTTCGTGATCCAGCCATCGGGCAGAACCTCGCGGATATAGGGTTCGACGATCTCGCGAATGTCGGCAGAGCTTTGGCTTTCATGCGCATGCTGGCTGGACAGAACGATCGACGTGACTTCCACCGGCTTCCCATCTTCATAGCGAAGCGACAACTGCGACTTGGCGTCCGGCCCCAACGTGGGCTGTTCGCCGCTTTTTCGGACTTCGGCCAGCCGGCGCAATATCGCATGCGCATACTGGATCGGCGCTGGCATCAGCTGTGCGGTTTCGCGCGTGGCATAGCCGAACATGATGCCCTGATCTCCGGCACCTTCGTCCTTGTTGCCGCTGGCATCGACACCCTGGGCGATATGGGCTGACTGTTCATGCAGGTAGTTCGAAACCTGCAGAGTGTTCCAGTGGAACTTGTCCTGCTCATAGCCGATGCCCCGGACACAGGTGCGGGCAATATCTTCAATCCGGCCCATGTAGTCTGTCAGTTTTTCCTTGCTGGAAAGCCCAACCTCTCCACCGATAACGACCCGGTTCGTGGTTGCAAATGTCTCACATGCCACGCGAGCTTCAGGTTCTTCCGCCAGAAAGGCATCAAGAACGGCATCCGAAATCTGGTCACAGACCTTATCCGGGTGGCCTTCGGAAACGGATTCCGAAGTAAAAATATAGTTCTGCCGTGACATGGTAAGTGCTCCGTTATGATGTCGCTGCCACGCCAGGAAGCCGTTGTGACAGTCAATCTGCTTGACTTACATGCGCGCCAAATCCCGGTCAATCCCATTCTTGGTGCTCAGGGCCATCGCCGCCAGAGCAAGAACAATCATCACGATCAGGGCCGGAGTGTCGCCATGTTGCCAGTAAAATGTTGGCGCCAGCGCCCCGGGTATGGGCACATCAAGCTTGCCGGCCACCCCCAGAGGCAAAAAGGCCAGGACCCGCCCGCGCGCATCAATCGCCGCCGAAATTCCGGTATTGGCCACCCGAAGCATCGGCAAACCGAATTCGATCGTGCGTGCCCGCGCCTGGGCAAAGTGCTGATACGGCCCGACCAATTCCCCGAACCAGGCGTCATTTGTCACCATCAGCATCCAGTCTGGCCGTTCTTGCACGCGCCGAAGTTCATGCGGAAAAATCGCCTCGTAGCATATCAGTGGCAACACCTGGCCCAGAGCGCCCAGATCAATCAGCCGCGGGCCGGGACCGGCACTGTAGCC
>JALSJL010000197.1 GCA_026989405.1 Marinosulfonomonas sp.
TGGAAAAGCTGCCCGGCAGGGGGATCTGGGTTTCCGCCGATCCGGCAGCTCTGGCCAGGGCGGTTGACAGGAACCTGTTCAGCCGCGGGGCCAGGCAGGCGGTCACCCTGCCCGATGGCCTGATTCAACAGGTCGAGGCCGGGCTGGCGCGCCGCGTCGTGGACCTGGTTTCACTGGCGCGAAAATCGGGCCGGGCGGTGGCCGGGTATGAAAAGGTGAAAAGCTGGCTTGCCGAAGGGCGCGCCAAGGTGCTGCTTCAGGCCGCTGATGGTTCGGAGCGGGGAAAAGCAAAACTCTGGACACCGGAGGGGGGCCGATACTTCGGCTGCCTGACGGCACAGGAATTGGGTTTGGCATTCGGCCGCCAAAGTGTGATACATGGCGCGCTTGCGGCTGGTGGACTCGAACGACGTGTTGTAGAGGAGGCCTCGAAGCTGCGAGGCCTGCGCGGCACATACGGCGAAAATCTCGCCGAGAAGGATGCGAAAGACGTATGAGCGATCAAGACGGTAAAAAAACACTGGGGCTTTCTGGCGGCGCGCGCAGCGGGCGGGTGAACCAGAGCTTTTCGCGCGGGCGGACCAAAAGCGTTGTGGTGGAAACCAAGCGCAAGCGCGTCGTGGTGCCCAAGCCCGGTGCATCGGGCGGCGGCGCGTCTGGTGGAACCACCAAACGCCCCTCAGGTGTGTCCGACGCCGAGATGGAACGCCGCCTGAAGGCAATCAAGGCCGCGAAATCGCGCGAGGTCGAAGAGGCCGAAAGCCGTGCCCGCGCCGAGCGCGAGCGCGAAGAAGAACGCAACCGCCGCCGCGCCGATATCGAGGCCAAGGAACGCGAAGAGCGTGAGCGCATCGAGGCGCTGAAATCCAAGGCCGAGGATGATGAACGTCGTCAGGCCGAAGAACAGGCCCGCCGCGTTGCCGACAAGGCCGCTGCGGCCGCCCCTGCACCGGCAAAATCAGCCGCAGCGCCGCAACGGGCGCAGGTCAACAAGCCCGGCACGCCCACCCCATCGCGCCGCGACAAGGATCGTGACGACAAGGGCGGGCGCAACAAGGGCGGCGAACGCGACGGGCGGCGCACCGGCAAACTGACGGTGAACCAGGCCCTGACCGGCGGCGAAGGCGGCCGGCACCGGTCGATGGCGGCGATGAAACGGAAACAGGAACGCGCCCGGCAAAAGGCCATGGGTGGACCTGTTGAGCGGGAAAAGATCATCCGTGACGTTCAGGTGCCTGAATCGATTATCGTGTCCGAACTTGCCAACCGCATGGCGGAACGTGTGGCGGATGTGGTCAAGGCGCTGATGAATATGGGGCTCATGGTCACGCAGAATCAGCCGGTCGACCAGGATACGGCCGAACTGATCGTCGAGGAATTTGGCCACAAGATGGTCCGGGTTTCCGATTCCGACGTGGAGCAGGTGATCGATTCGATCGACGACAAGGACGAAGATCTGGTCCCACGCCCGCCGGTTATCACCATCATGGGCCATGTCGACCACGGCAAGACCTCGCTGCTGGACGCGATCCGCAATACCAAGGTTGTCGCTGGCGAAGCGGGGGGTATCACACAGCATATCGGGGCCTATCAGGTGACCACCGATACCGGTGCGGTGCTCAGCTTTCTGGATACGCCCGGCCATGCCGCATTCACGTCGATGCGGGCCCGCGGGGCACAGGTGACAGATATCGTGGTGCTGGTGGTGGCCGCAGATGATGCGGTGATGCCGCAAACGGTTGAGGCCATTCATCATGCCAAGGCCGCCGGTGTTCCGATGATCGTCGCCATCAACAAGATCGACAAACCCGCGGCCGACCCGACCAAGGTGCGCACGGATTTGTTGCAACACGAGGTCATCGTCGAGGCGATGTCGGGCGAGGTGCAGGATGTCGAGGTTTCGGCCGTCACCGGCCAGGGCCTGGATGAATTGCTCGAAGCCATCGCATTGCAGGCCGAGATTCTGGAACTGAAAGCCAATCCCGACCGCGCCGCCCATGGTGCCGTGATCGAGGCACAGCTGGATGTCGGACGCGGCCCTGTGGCCACGGTTCTGGTGCAGAACGGCACGCTGAAGCAGGGCGATATCTTTGTGGTCGGCGAACAATGGGGCAAGGTCCGGGCGCTGATCAACGATCGGGGCGAGCGTGTGAAAGAAGCCGGGCCATCGGTGCCGGTCGAGGTTCTGGGCCTGAATGGCACGCCCGAAGCGGGTGATGTTCTGAACGTTGTCGAAACCGAAGCGCAAGCCCGCGAAATCGCGGATTACCGCCAACAGGCAGCCAAGGATAAACGCGCGGCTGCCGGGGCGGCCACGACGCTGGATCAGTTGCTGGCGAAAGCCAAGGCCGATGAAAACGTCGCCGAATTGCCGGTGCTGGTGAAAGCGGATGTTCAGGGTTCGGCCGAGGCCATCGCACAGGCTCTGACCAAGATCGGCAATGACGAGGTGCGGGTGCGGATGCTGCATTCGGGCGTCGGGGCCATCACCGAATCCGATATCACGCTTGCCGAGGCCTCCGGCGCGCCGGTGATCGGCTTCAACGTGCGGGCCAATGCGCCGGCGCGCAATGCCGCCAACCAGAAAGGCGTCGAGATTCGCTATTACTCGGTGATCTACGACCTGGTTGACGACGTGAAGGCGGCGGCGTCTGGTCTTTTGTCTGCCGAACTGCGCGAAAACTTCATCGGATATGCCGAGATCAAGGACACGTTCCGCGTCACCGGCGTGGGCAATGTTGCCGGGTGTCTGGTGACCGAAGGTGTCGCCCGCCGGTCTGCCGGGGTGCGTCTGCTGCGCGACAATGTGGTGATCCACGAAGGCACGCTGAAAACCCTCAAGCGCTTCAAGGATGAGGTGAAAGAGGTTCAGTCCGGCCAGGAATGCGGCATGGCATTCGAAAATTACGACGATATCCGCAAGGGCGATGTCATCGAGATCTTCGAGCGCGAGGAAGTTGAACGCTCGCTGGCCTGAACGGGCCGGACGGGATCAAAAAAGGGCGTCCCGGCGGGGCGCCCTTTTTGGTAGATAGACGGACC
>JALSJL010000198.1 GCA_026989405.1 Marinosulfonomonas sp.
ATGCTGCACCCGCAGGTTGATCCGTCGGGCGAACGCGACGCGTTCTTGCGCGGGATCGCCGCCAGCCCCGGTGCGGCCGTCGGACAGATCGTGTTTTCCTCGGCTGCCGCTCAGGCCAGCCAGGCGCGCGAACAGCCCTGTATCCTGGTGCGCCGTGAAACCACAACCGAGGATATTCGCGGCATGCAGGCCGCCGTGGCCGTGCTTACCGAACGTGGCGGCGTTACCAGCCACGCGGCAGTGATCGCGCGGGGCATGGGGCTGCCCTGTGTCGTGGGGGCAAGCGACATGCGGTTGAATCTCAAGGATAAAACCCTTCGTGCGCCCGATGGACGGGTGTTTCGCGAAGGCGATATCATCACCATCGACGGAACCGCCGGTGAAGCGCTTGCGGGGGCCGCACCGATGCTTGACCCGGGCCTGGGTGATGCGTTCCAGTCCCTGATGGAGTGGGCCGCAGAGAGCTGCGATATCGGTATTCGTGCCAATGCCGATACCCCGGCCGAAGCCGCCGTGGCCCGCAAGTTCCATGCGCAGGGTATCGGGTTGTGCCGGACCGAACACATGTTTTTTGAACGCGACCGGCTGACGGTGATGCGCGAAATGATCTTCACCGACGATGCTGAAGACCGCGCCGCTGCCCTTGACCGCCTGTTGCCGATGCAACGCGCGGATTTCATAGAGCTTTTCAAGATCATGCAGGGCCAGCCTGTGTGTATTCGGTTGTTTGATCCGCCGCTGCACGAGTTCTTGCCAAGCGGTCGCACCGGCTTGCGCGAACTGGCCGAAGCCATGGGGCTGCCGCTCTCGGATGTGACCCGCCGGGTTGAAGCGCTGTCGGAATTCAACCCGATGCTCGGTATGCGCGGTGTGCGGCTGGGCATCACTGTGCCGGAAATCTACGACATGCAGGCGCGCGCGATTTTCGAAGCGACGATCGAAGCCAGCAAGGGCGGCGCGCCGGTCGTTCCGGAAATCATGATCCCGCTGGTTTCCGCAATGAAAGAGGTCGAATTGGTGAAGTCGCGCATCGATGCGGTGGCCGCGGCCGTCCACAATGCGCGTGGCGTTGCATTCGATTATCGCCTTGGCGTCATGGTCGAAACGCCGCGTGCTGCCCTGCGCGCGCATGAGATCGCTCAGCATTCTGCCTTTCTTTCCTTTGGAACGAACGACCTGACCCAGATGACCTATGGGCTTTCGCGCGACGACGCGGGGCGCTTCATGGGAGATTATGTCCAGAAGGGTGTTTTTCCTGAAGACCCGTTTCATATTCTCGATACGGAAGGTGTTGGTGAGTTGCTGAAAATCGGCGCAAAACGCGGCCGCGAGGCGCGTCCGGGCATCACCTTGGCCATGTGTGGCGAACATGGCGGCAACCCGGAATCGATCGCGTTTTGCCGCGCTGTCGGATTCGATTATGTGTCGTGCTCACCCTACCGCGTGCCGGTCGCAAGGCTTGCTGCGGCCCATTCTGCCCTGCGACAAAGTGTTTCCTGACGGGAAACAGTTAAGTGGCTGAATAGCCTGCATGAAGCGCGGAGAGCGACTTGCTCTACCCGGTCCGCACACATGAAATTGAGCCGATTTGACACCCCTGGCGGCCGTTTCACAGCGGCCCGGACTGGACGAATTGCCACAAATCGCCTATTTCGCCAAGCTGGCGCGCATTCAGAGCCGGCATGGGCCGGTCGTGCGCCGGATATTGGAGTGGGGGATGTCGCGGCTTTGGCTGGCGAAATGTGTGTTTGCGATCGCTGTTCTGGTTCAGGCCGGAACGGTGTCTGCCGATGTGACCCTGAGCGAGTCAAACGCGCCCGACAGCGTTCTGGATGCGCAACTGGCTGAACTTCTGGGACAAGAAAACTCCGCATTGGCGTCGGTGAACGGCTCATATTTGCTGAGCCTGGGTGAGAAGCCGAAAAGAAGAAGTCTGCGGCGAAAGGCGTCCGGGTTTTCCTATGACGAAGAATTCCTGGCCGGGCTTCCCAGGGCAAGCGGCAACGAGCAATGGCGTTGTCTGAGCGAAGCGTTGTATTTCGAGGCGCGCGGCGAAAGCGTGCGGGGGCAGTTTGGCGTGGCCGAGGTTATTCTGAACCGGGTCGACAGCCCGGATTTCCCCGACTCGGTGTGTTCGGTGATCCGCCAGGGAACCGGGCGGCTGTTCCAGTGCCAATTCACCTATACCTGCGATGGCAACAAGGAAACCGTGCATGATCGCGCGGCCTGGGAACGCGTCGGCAAGGTTGCGCGTATCATGCTGGATGGCAAGGAACGAGAACTTACCGGCGGTGCCACGCATTATCATACAAAGGCCGTGCGTCCGCGCTGGTCGCGCGTCTTTCCGCGCACCGCGGCGATTGGCGCGCACTATTTTTACCGAATGCCTGTGCGAACTGCTGCAAAGCGCTGACATTCCGGACGCGCCCGCCGTGGTGAGGCTGTTCGGTTGCTCTGGCGGCGCGGGTTGAATTCGGTTATCCCGAGATCGAAAATCATTGACGCGATGGGCCGATAATGACGTCAGACATTCCCCTTGCCTTTGACAGCTTGCAGGCGCGCGCTTTGGCTGATGCGGGGCCCGATCCGCTTGACCGGATTTCGCTGAGCGAACATGTGGTCGAGGTGGAAATCGGGGCCTTCCAGGTCGAGCGGGGCAAAAAGCAACGTGTCCGTTTCGACGTGGTTGTCGAAGTTGCGCCGTCCGATGCGTCGCTGACCGACGATGTGGACAAGATCCTGTCCTATGACAATATCACCGAGGCAATTTCGGCCGAACTGGGGGCGGCGCGTCTGAATTTGCTCGAAACGCTGGCCGAACGTATTGCCGGGCGCATTCTGGAAAAGCCCAAGGCCGAAAAAGTCTATGTGCGTATTCAGAAGCTGGATCGCGGGCCTGGTGCGCTGGGGGTCGAGATCGTCAGAAACGCGGCGCGCACACCGGCGACAACGCCGCCCGATGAGGATGCGACGGCGCGCCCGGTTGTCGTGTATTTTCCCAATCGGGCCATCGCATCCCCTCTTTTGAAGGGTTGGCTGGATGAGCTGGAAGGTCTGGGCTGCCCGTCGGTCATATGCGTCGGCCTGCCGGATACAGAATTGCCGCACACCCGGTCGCGCGAGGCGCAAGACCGGGTTCGCCTGTTGGCCATTGAACAAAATGCGTGGGCTCTGTCCTCGCGCGATGACCGGTGCATCGTTGTTGCGGCCCGGACAGAGCTGGATTGGGGGCTGAAAAACGACCAGATTTCGGTCTGGGCCCCGTCGCGCATGTTTTTTGAAGCCCTGAGCCGTCCGGCAACCGATGCGCCCGAGTTGGCGGGCTGGTTGGCGGCGCAGTTGGGGGCCGATGAACTGGTCATGGTCGGCACGCGCCCGCCCGCGGCCCCGGCGGTTCCCGTGCGCGAATGCGGGCTGGAGTCGGCCGCGCTCTTCGATGTCGCGCGCGCATGAACATTCCTTTGCAAGTAGTATGAATGACCGAATATTTCAGACCTCTGATCCAGTATGAACCGACCTTGCCGCACGGGGCCGTCAGGCTGGCTGACGGCTGGTGCTGGTTTGAACGGGTCGAGGTAATCCGCCGGGACGGCCCTTGCGAAATCTGTGCTGCCAGGGATGTTCCGGGGCCAATCCTGGATCGTCTGGCAGCGCCGCGCCATGCGATTGCGGGGCTCTCGATGGATGCGCCGCGGCTGATGGGCATCCTGAATGTGACGCCCGACAGCTTTTCCGATGGCGGCCAGTTCGATGCGCTGGAGACAGCCAGCCGTCAGGCGATGAAGCTGGTCGCGGATGGGGCTGATATCCTTGATATCGGAGGAGAGTCGACTCGGCCGGGCGCGCGCGAGGTGCCTGTGGCAGAAGAGATCGGGCGGGTCATGCCCGTGCTTGGCGCGGTTTGCGGGCGTGTGCCGGTTCCGATTTCCATCGACACCCGCAAGTCAGCGGTGGCGCAGCGGGCGCTGGCGGCGGGGGTCAGCATTGTGAATGATGTTTCCGGGTTGAGCTTTGATCGGCAAATGGCGGAAACCGTGGCTGAAAATGACGTTGCGGTTTGTTTGATGCATGCGCAGGGCACGCCGGAAACCATGCAGTCCGACCCCAGTTATGACAACGTGCTTCTGGATATCTACGACTGGCTGGAGGCGCGAATTGAGGCGGCGGTGGCAGCGGGAATTGCACGCTCCAATATCATTGTCGACCCAGGGATCGGCTTTGGCAAGACCATGCGGCAAAACCTGGCGCTGCTGCGCGGCGTTGCTCTGTTTCACGGTCTGGGGTGCCCGCTGATGCTGGGAACCTCGCGCAAGCGTTTCGTCGGCACTCTGTCGGGCGAAGACGAGGCCGCGCGCAGGATGCCCGGATCGGTTGGGACGGCGCTTGCGGGTGTGGCCAAAGGGGTGCAGATTACCCGTATTCACGATGTCAGGGAGACGCGGCAAGCGTTGGCACTCTGGCAGGCAGCGACCGGGGCAGGGCAAGGCAGATGACAGAGAAACTCTTTGGAACCGATGGCGTGCGAGGCACGGCCAACAAGCATCCGATGACGGCGGATCTGGCGATGCGGCTGGGGGCTGCCGCGGGCCGGTATTTTCGCCGCGACGGATCGGCGGCGCATCGTGTCGTGATCGGCAAGGATACCCGCCTGTCCGGGTATATGTTCGAAAGCGCCCTGACGGCGGGCTTCACATCGACCGGCATGAATGTGCTGTTGTTGGGGCCGGTCCCGACACCGGCCGTGGGCATGCTGACGTCGTCGATGCGGGCGGATGTCGGGGTCATGATCTCGGCCAGCCACAATCCGCATGAGGACAACGGGATCAAGTTCTTTGGCCCGGATGGCTTCAAGCTTTCCGACGATGCCGAAGCCAGGATCGAGCAATTGGTCCATGTCGGGGTTGCGCCGGTCAAGGCCGAGAACATCGGTCGGGCCAAGCGCATCGACGATGGCCGGTTTCGCTACAACGAGCGCGTCAAGTCGACCTTGCCGCCGGGCCAGAGCCTGTCTGGCCTGAAGGTCGTGATCGATTGCGCCAACGGTGCGGCCTACCGGACCGCGCCAGAGGTCTTGTGGGAACTGGGGGCAGAGGTGATCCCGGTCGGGGTTGCCCCGGACGGGTTCAACATCAACCAGAACTGCGGATCAACCGATACGGCCCTGGCAGCCGAAACCGTGGTGGCCCATGGCGCCGATGTCGGGATCTGCCTTGATGGCGACGCCGACAGGGTGATGATCATCGACGAAAAGGGGCAGGTTGCCGACGGCGATCAGATCATGGCTCTGTTTGCATCAACCTGGGCCCGGCAGGGCAGGCTGAGCGGTGATGCACTGGTTGCCACCGTCATGTCCAATCTGGGGTTGGAGAGGTTCCTGGCGTCAGAAGGCCTGCGCCTGGAGCGCACAAATGTTGGAGACCGCCATGTGGTCGAGCGGATGCGCGCAGGCGGTTTCAACCTGGGTGGCGAACAATCCGGCCACATCGTGATGTCCGACTATTCCACGACCGGCGATGGCCTTCTTGCCGGCCTGCAATTCCTGGCCGTCATGGTGGACACCGGGCGCGCCGCGTCCGAGCTTGCCCGGAATTTCGAGACCGTGCCGCAATTGCTGCGTAATGTGCGCTATCAGGAAGGGGCGGACCCGCTTTCTTCTTCGGCGCTCAAGGCTGCCATTGCCGACGCCGAACGTCGGCTGAACGGAACCGGGCGCCTGTTGATCCGAAAGTCGGGCACAGAGCCGCTGGTCCGGGTCATGGCGGAGTGCGAGGATGACGCTCTGTTACGCGAAGTGGTCGACGAACTGGTTGCGCTGGTCCGTTCGAGCGCCGGGTAGCGGCGGGTTGCCTGTCAGGTTCTGGACAGTCGTTTCTTCCCGGAGTCTGGATTGAACTCGACACTGGGCGTCTGCTGCGTCGGTTGCGGGTAAAGCGCCATCATGTCAAGGACTTCCACGGGCATTTCGGTTGTGACCGGCAGGCCGAGTTCGCGGGCTTCATCAACAAAAATCGGATAGTCATGCGTCCAGCGCCCTTCACTGAGGGCTTTCGCGACGTCGTCAGCCTTCTTGTCAGGCAGGGTGCCTGCCAACAGATCCTTGGCGGTCTGGTAGACCTGATCGATTGCTTTTGCCCCCATGTCGGCGTTGATCAGGGTCTGATCGTCGATATCCTTGATTGGTTTGTCCTTGAGAACCTTGAGCAGCGACGCCGCCGGTTGGTTGCCAAGCTGCGGGTCGACCGGGCCGAGGGTGGCATGCGGGCTCATGACGATTTCATCGGCTGCCAGCGAAATCAGCGTGCCGCCGGACATGGCGAAATGCGGCACGAACACCGTCACCTTGCCCGGGTGCGCCTTGACCGCGCGGGCAATCTGCGTGGCCGCGATCACCATACCACCGGGCGTATGAAGGATCATGTCGATGGGTCGATCGTCGTCGGTGGTATGGACCGCCCGCAGGACGGCTTCGGAATCGTTGATATCGATGAAACGCATCACCGGAAAGCCGAGAAAGCTCATGGTTTCCTGCCGGTGAACCAGCAGGATGACCCGCGACCCGCGGTCTCTTTCCAGTTTCTTGATCTGGCGCAGCCGCATTGCTTCCAGCATGCGCCGCTGAAGTATCGGCTGCAGCATCGAGAAGATGAAAAACAACCAGATCAGATTGCCGAAAGATGTTTGTTCCATGTCGATGCCCTGATGTTCCGGATTCTACATGAGTGTAACCGTGTGGCGTGCAATGTGAATAGCGAAATCAACCTGCTGATCGGTTTGTTCAGGTCAGTATCCGGCGCAACGCGCGCCATTGGCTGATGGCAAGCCCCGACAGGATCAGAACCAGTGCATAGATCAGGCTTGGCGGCAGGGATTCGTTCAGGATCAGCGAGCCGAACAAGACGGACCAGACCGGCACCTGGTAGTTCGTCAGGCTCATGAAGGTTGGCCCGGCAGAGCGGATGACCATCACCCGCAGCAAATTGGCCGCTGCCGTCGGGACCAGCCCCAGCACGGCGAGCGCTGCCAGTGTTTCCTGATCGGGCAGCGGGGGCGGACCCTCGACGATCCAGGCGACCGGGATCACGATGGCCGCCCCGATGATCAGCAGGACCGTGGCCAGTGCCATCGCATCGACCGGAGGCAGGCGGCGCATGAAGACCGAGGAAAACGCATAGCAGGCCGCAGCGCCCAGGCATGCGATGCGCCCCGCCGTTTCCAGCGCGGCGCCGGTGCTGTCGAATGCCTGCGCGCCGATCAGGATGACAACGCCGACGAACCCGATGGAAAAGCCAAGCAGTTTACGCAGGTTCAACTGTTCGCCGGCAACCAGAAAATGCGCCAGCGGCAAGACCATCAGCGGCACGGCAGCCATCGAGACACCGGCAAACCCCGAGGTCACGAATTGCTGCCCCCAGCTCAGCAGCATGAACGGCACTGCCGAACTGAGCGCACCAACAAGCAAGAGCATGGCCCATGGTCGGGGGCTGTCATCTGTGAAGAGGGTGAAGCCGCGTGCTGCCCAGATCACCGTCATGAGCAGGGACGCAAACCCGATGCGCGCCGCCGCCAGCCAGAACGGCGTGATCCCGCGCAGGGCGATCTCGATCACCAGGAAGGTGCCGCCCCAGGTTATCCCGAGGGCGGCGATCATCAGCCAGTCTGCGCGTCTTGTCCGGGGCATCGGGTTCTCCTGCCAGTCGCACCTATCGAAAGCGGGGGGCGGGTGAAACCCGGAACCTGCGCATTGGCGATGGAAAGCTTGCCTTGTGACAAGCCGTGGTTGCCCCGACACCTCCCCTTGCACTCATGGCGCGCCGATGCTCCGCCATGATGTCTGACGTCTTGCCCGTCCCTGATCGCCTGCTTCGTGGCGTTCAGGGTTTGCACGAGAACGAGCGCCGGACCATCCGGCGCCCGATTTTCGTTGGGGCGAGGGTCAGTTCTTTTCCTGATCCACGAGTTTCCCGGCGGAAATCCACGGCATCATCTCGCGCAGCCTCGCGCCGACCTCTTCGATCTGGTGGGCGTCGTTCAGCCTCCGCGTTGCCTTGAAAGACGGCTGGCCCACGGCATTTTCCAGCATGAAGTCGCGCACGAACTTGCCGTTCTGGATGTCGGTCAGAATGGCCTTCATCGCCTTCTTTGTCTTTTCCTTGGGAAGCACCCGCGGACCCGAGACGTATTCGCCGTATTCAGCCGTGTTGGAGATCGAGTAGTTCATGTTGGCAATGCCGCCTTCGTAGATCAGATCGACGATCAGCTTGACCTCGTGCAGCGTCTCGAAATAGGCCATTTCCGGCGCATACCCGGCCTCGACCAGGGTTTCGAAACCGGCGCGGATCAGCTCGACAAGGCCGCCGCACAGAACCGCCTGTTCGCCGAACAGGTCGGTTTCGCATTCTTCGCGGAACGTGGTTTCGATGATGCCCGAACGCCCGCCGCCAATGGCCGAGCAATAGGACAGACCGATTTCCAACGCCTTGCCCGAGGCGTCTTTGTCGACGGCCACAAGGCACGGCACGCCGCCACCCTTGACGTATTCGCCGCGCACCGTGTGGCCGGGGCCCTTGGGAGCCATCATGATCACGTCAACGCCGGCTTTCGGCTCGATCAGGCCAAAGTGGATGTTCAGCCCGTGGGCAAAGGCAATGGCGGCGCCTTCGCAGATGTTGTCATGGACGTATTTCTTGTAGGTTTCGGCCTGCAGCTCGTCGGGCATGGTGAACATCATCAGGTCGCACCAGGCGGCGGCTTCGGCGATCCCCATGACCTTGAGGCCCTCGGCTTCGGCCTTCCTGGCCGAGGCCGAGCCTTCGCGCAGGGCGACAGCCACGTTCTTGGCGCCGCTGTCACGCAGGTTCAGCGCGTGGGCATGGCCCTGGCTGCCGTAGCCAAGGATGGCCACCTTCTTGTCCTTGATCAGGTTGATGTCGCAATCTCGGTCGTAGTAAACGCGCATGGGGCGGTCCTTTCGGTTGATGGTTCTGGAAGAAAATATCATTTTTTCCGAAATATGATTAGCAATCCTCGCATCTTCCCGCCGTTTTTCGCTGGATCAATGTGCAATTTCAGCGATATACGGACGTATCATGCTTGACAATGACAGCCGACGCCTTCTTCGACAGTTGCTCGACGCCCCGCAAGCGCCGGTTGCCGAGCTTGCGCGCCGGGCCGGGATCAGCGCGACAACAGCCGCCCGCGGCCTGGAGCGGATGCGCGACCAGGGCATCATCCGGGGCCAGCATGCCACGATCGACTGGCGCGCACTCGGGTTTGCTGTCGAGGTATCCCTGCGTTTCACGCTGGAGAAATCCGCGCCCCGCGCCTTTGACGAATTCATGGAGCAGGCGCGCAAGATTGCGGAAGTCACCGAGATCCAGACCTTTCTCGGCCGGGTCGATGTGCGCCTGTCGCTGGTGGCGCGCGACATGGCGCACTACCAGGAACTGTATCGAGACCGCATCCTGACGCTGCCCCATATCGCCGATATCGAGGCGCTGATGCACATCGCGCCGATCAAGCGGGCCGGGGGCTTGCCGATATGATCGAACTGGATGAACTGGACCGCGACCTCCTGCGCGCCCTTGTGGCGGATGCGACGCTGTCCGCCGGCACGCTGGCCCGCCGTTTCGAACGGTCTCAGCCCGCCATCTGGCGGCGGTTGAAGCGCTTGCAGGATGGCGGTGTGCTGGCGGGCCGCCGGGTTGATCTGGATCTCGAAAAGCTGGGTTTTGGGGTCAGCGTGTTTCTCGGGGTCAAACTGGCGACAAAGGGGCGGGTCAGTCTTGAAGACTTCGAACGCGTCGTCAGCGCTATCCCCGAAGTGCGGATGGTGGAGCACGTTCTTGGCCTCTACGACTATCGCCTGCGCGTCGTTGCACGAGACATCGCCGATTTCGAACGTGTCCTGCGCCGGCGCATCATGACGCTGCCCGGGGTCGGGGATGTCGAAGCCAACGTCTTGCTCAGCGAAGAACGGCTGCCCGGCCCGATCGGCTAAGACGGCTTGCCATTCAGCGCCCCGGGGCTAAGTTGGCCGCGACACAAAACGGAGCCTGCCATGACAGCCCTTCTTGACACCGTGGACCCTGACGGCCTCCTGGAATACTCGGTGGTGTTCACCGACCGCTCGCTCAACCACATGAGCGCGGCCTTTCAGCAGGTGATGCGTGATATTCACAAGACGCTTTGCGAGGTCTACAGCGCACAAACCGCGATTGTCGTGCCCGGAGGCGGCACATATGCGATGGAATCCGTGGCCCGGCAGTTTGCCACGGACCAGAAGGCGCTGGTCATCCGCAACGGCTTTTTTTCCTTCCGCTGGAGCCAGATTTTCCAGATGGGGTCAATTCCGTCTGAAGAAATTGTCATGAAAGCAAGGCGGCAAGGGAACGCGACAGATGCTCCGTTTGCCCCGGCGCCTGTTGACGAGGTCGTCGAACGCATCGCCTCGGAAAAGCCGGCCATGGTCTTTGCACCGCATGTCGAGACGGCGTCGGGCATCATCCTTCCGGATGACTACATTCGCGCGGTTGCCAGCGCCACGCATGATGCCGGCGGGCTGTTTGTGCTGGATTGCATCGCCTCTGGTGCCGTCTGGGTCGATATGCGCGCGCTTGGGGTCGATGTGCTGATCTCGGCGCCGCAAAAGGGCTGGTCATCGCAACCATCGGCGGGGCTGGTGATGCTTGGCCAAGCGGCGCTGGAAAAGCTTGAGCGGACCGAGAGCACAAGTTTTGCGCTGGACCTGAAGAAATGGCACGCGATCATGCAGGCCTACGTCAACGGCGCCCATGCCTACCATGCCACGATGCCGACCGATGCGCTGCGCACGTTTCGGGACAACATGCTGGAAGCGCGCGACTTCGGCTTTGCGCAAATGAAGGCCGCGCAATGGGATCAGGGCAACCGGGTGCGAAAGATGCTGGCGCAACGCGGGGTCAGATCGGTGGCGGCCGACGGGTTTGCCGCCCCTGGGGTGGTGGTCAGCTATACCGACGATCCTGATATTCAGAACGGGTCACGATTTCTTGCCGAGGGCATGCAGATTGCCGCCGGCGTTCCACTGCAGTGTGATGAAGGTGACGATTTTCGCACCTTCCGGATCGGGCTGTTCGGCCTCGACAAGCTCAAGGATGTGGATGCCAGCCTTGACCGGTTCAAGACCGTGCTTGACAAGATCCTGCCGCCGCGCTGAGCCGGGATCAATGCGTGGCGTCCGGGCCCATTCCGGCCCGCATCAATGACCGCCGGACCGGCGCCATGTCGTGCGCGGCCTTCAGCCCGGCGAGGCGCAGCGACTGCAGCCCGGGGTTGCCCGAGCGCGTCACCCGGTTGAAAAGGTCGATCGCCCTGGCCCTTCTGGAGATGTCGCGCGCCCGGGCATGCTCATAGGACGCGAGCATTCGTTCCCCGCCCAGTTCGTCGCGATGCGTGACCGCGGCTTCCAACAGCGCGGCCACGTCATTCAGCGAGGTGTTCAGCCCCTGGGCGCCAATGGGTGGCAAGACATGCGCGGCTTCGGCGATGATCGCGCAATGTTGGGCGGTCAGGCGCTCGGCGCGCTGCGAGATGATGGGAAACATGCCGCGCCGCGACGCCAGTTCCATGTTGCCAGACAATCCGGCTGCGCGTTCGGTCATTTCTGCATTGAACTGCGCAGGTTCCATCTTCAGCAGGTCATGGGCGCGTTTCCCCTGGTTCATCCAGACGATGGCCGACGCCGGCTTGCCGTCGATGTCGTCAAGCGGGACCATCGTGAACGGGCCACCCTCGTGATAGATCTCGGTGCTGATATTTTCGTGCGGGCGTTCATGGGTTGCGGTGAATGCCAGCGATTTCTGGCCGTATCGGGTGGTCGACACACCAATTCCCGCCGCCTCGCGCACAGCAGAATCGCGCCCGTCTGCCCCGACCACCAGCCTGGCCCTGACGCGTGTTCCATCCGTGAGCGAAACAATCGCACCGGACGTGCGGCGCAGCATCGACTTGAACCCGGTGCCAAATTTCAGGGTGACGCGGCCCTGCGCTTGCAGATGCGCCACCAATTCGCGCCGGATGACCCAGTTCAGGAAATTCCAGCCAAAGACGTCGGCCCCCAGTTCGCTGGGCAAGAACGCCCGTTCATCCCTGATGGTGGGGGGGGTGCCGACCGTATCGACGATGCGAAGCGCCCGGAGCGGCACAGCAGCGCCAGACAGCCGGTCCCAGACGCCGGCCGTCTGGAACAAGTCGCGCGCGGGCTGCAGAAACGCGGTTGAACGCAAGTCGCTGGTGGCGGCATCGCCCCGGGTTGTGGGGGCGGTCGGGTCGACCAGAAGCAGCTTGAACCCGGCATTGGCCAGGGCTGCGGCCGCGGTCAGGCCGGCCGGGCCGCCCCCTGAGATCACGATATCGAACTGGTCATCTGCCATTCTTGCCCTTTTGGCCGGACGGGTTCGCCAGGTCGAGCCCGGACAGAAACCCGGTCAGGTCATCTGTGTGATGATGGATATGGGCTGCGCCGTGCGGCGCTGGTGCAACATGGATCGTGCGCATGCCCATGTCATGAGGCGCCGCCAGGTTTCGCTCATCGTCTTCGAACATGGCTGCACTTTCAGGGTCCAGACCATCGGTGGCGAAAACCGTCTCGAACGCGGCCCGGTCGGGTTTCGGGCGGAAATCCGCATGTTCCACGCCGTAGATCGCATCAAAAACCCCGGCAAGCCCCCGGGCGGCCACGACCTTTTCTGCGTAACGCGCCGAGCCGTTGGTATAGACAATGCGCCGGCCAGGCAGCTGCAGGATGGCCGCGGCCAGGGCCGGGTCGGGTGTCAGGCCGTCAAGGTCGATGTCGTGAACCTCCGTCAGGTACGGCGCGGGGTCAACGCCGTGCTCGGCCATCAGCCCGGCCAGGGTTGTGCCATAAGAGCGCCAATAATGTTTGCGCAGCCGGTTTGCTTCGCCGTGGTCCACGCCGATTGCGTCCATGACCCAATTGGTCATGCGCTTCTCGATCTGATCGAACAGGGCGGCCTCGGGCGGGTAAAGCGTGTTGTCGAGGTCAAAAACCCAAGCCCGAATCTGGTTGAAATCAGCGCGTCCCATGCGGCGAAACTAGCTGTGTATCGAGCGGCTGAAAACCGTATTCTTGCCGGGCAGAACTGCAATGCTTGTAAGTGTTCGGGTTCTGGGCAAGATTTGGTCAGCCACGGAGGAAAACATGCGCGAAAACAAGCCCGGCCCCAGGGATGCCTATCACCTGATCCTGGACGCGATCGATGTCGGTGATTATCGACCGGGCGAACGGTTGGTTGAAAGCGATCTGGCTGATCGGTTCGGCATGTCTCGGACCCCCATACGCGAGGCGCTTCAACGGCTCGAAACACAGTCGATCCTCCGCCGCGACGGGCGCAGCCTGATCGTCGCCTCGCTGGACCACAACCAGTTGGCCGAACTGTATGTCATTCGGGCCGAACTGGAAGGCCTGGCGGCGGCCCTGGCGGCCAAACACGCAACGCCCGAAGAAGTGCGCGTCTTGCTTGATCTGGTTGAGGAAGACCGGGCGCGGGTGAACGATCCGTCGGCGCTCGCGCGGGCCAACCGGCGATTTCACAAGCAGATTCATCTGGCATCGCACAACCGGTATCTGGTTCAGCAGCTTGATCTTGTGCACCGGACCATGGCCTTGCTGGCCACGACCTCGCTGGCGGTCGAGGGGCGCGGGCAGGCGGCTCTTGCCGAGCATGCACGGATCGTTGCCGCGATCGAAGCCGGTGACGACCAGGAGGCGCGCGAGGCTTTGAAAGATCATATTTCCAGGGCGTTTGAAACCCGTCTCAAGGTTGATGCAGGCACTTGAGCGTGGGGAGGGGCTGGCTATTGGGAAGTCGTGCATTGGCCGGACGGATGTTGTGCGCCCGGGTATCGATATCAGGGTTGTGCCCATGTTCGGTCTTGTCCCAGTAAAACGGCCGCGTGATCAGTTCCCAGATGCCCTTGTATGCGGCAATCGTCGCCAACGGAAAATAGAAATGCAGCGTGGGGATCCAGACCCAGAGGCCGCGATGCCGGTTTGGCGCAAGCGCGACCATGCCGACAACAAGGGCGGTCAGTTCACACAGGAAAAAGAGGCTTGTCAGAAGAAAAAGCGCGGTCGGAGAGACAACACCTTGCAACGGGTGCGGCAGGCCGAGCGGCAGCAACCAGAACGACCATAGCAGCGGTGCCAGCAGAAACTGCGAAAGCGCCCCGAGAAACAGCAGTTGCACGCCAAAAAACCTCCAGGGCCCCAGATCGCGCATCAGCCGAAGCGGGTTCTGCATGTGAACGGCCCAGGTGATCGCATAGCCCTTCAGCCAGCGCGAACGCTGGCGCACCCATGGCCAGAGCCGGCAGTTCGCCTCTTCTTCCGTGAGAGTCGGCAACAGCTCGGTTCGGTAACCGTGCCGCGCCAGGCGAATTCCGAGATCGGCGTCTTCGGTGACGTTGTGGGCGTCCCAGCCGCCGATCTCTTCAAGCGCTGTGCGGCGGAAAAAGATTGTCGTGCCGCCAAGCGGAATAACCAGGCCAAGACGCTCCAGCCCCGGCAGCATGACCCGAAACCATGTCGCATACTCGATGGTGAAGCAGCGCGACAGCCAGTTGCTGCGGGAATTGTAGAAGTCCAGCACGCCCTGCAGGCAGGCCACCTCGGGCGCGCAGGTCTGAAAGCGGCGCGCGACCTTGTGAAGCTGGTCGTTTTCAGGCGCATCCTCGGCGTCATAGACACCGATAATGGAGCCCTTGCAGAAATCGAGCGCATAGTTGAGTGCCCGCGGCTTGGTCTTCAACTCGGCGTCGGGCACCCGGATCTGGCGGATCCAGGGGGGAAGATCAACCGCTGCCAGAGCCTGTTGGGTGACCTTGTCGTCGGCTTCCACGACAAGGCAGATATCCAGCAATTCACGCGGATAGCTGAGGCGCTTCAGGCGCCGGATCAGGCGCGACGCGATCTCGGGTTCGCGAAACAAGGGCACCAGCACCGATATCTTCGGAAGCCGCGTCACACCCGGGGTGCGGGCGCGCCGGCTGGAAAAGGCCAGGGATTTGCCACGCGCGGCCCGCAGGTTGGCGATGACGGCGGCGGCCTTGAGCGACGTGTTCAGCACAAGGAAAAGAATGGCCCAGCCGGTCAGCAACAAAAGGGTCAGCCGCGCATTTGCGACAAGCCCGGAGATCAGAAACAGCAGTAGCGCCGAGAATACCCGGGCCATGGCTGAAGAGTTCCAGTTCCGGCAGCTTTCGTGGCTTGTGACCCGGGTTTCGGCGCGTTTGACCAAGGCCTCTTCGCTCAACTCAAGCAGGGAGGCCTGCAAGTCGCTTTGCGTGGCAATGACCATCAGGATGCGCCCGAATGAGGCCGGAAAAATGCCGGCTTCCCCTGACAGCACCTGCGGCCGGTCGGTGGCAACCAACGTGGCGGCACCGATGCGTTTGAGCGGAAGAACCCCATTGCACAGGCAATTTTCGGCGCCCAGTTCCTTGACAAGCCGGATGTCGGGGCAAAGCATGTCTGCCGTGGCAACATCGCAGCCAAACTGGCTGGCAAGACCGCGGGCCAGTTCAGCCTCGCTGACCATGTTGTTTGACAAGAGGATCTCACCGAACAGCGCATCCTCGCGGGCCTGCAGCGCCATGGCCTTGATCAGGTCCCCGGGAGAAAGCGCGCCTTGTTCCAGCAGGATTTCGCCGAGCAAGGGAGATGACCTGCGCTTTTTTCGGGCAACAAGCAGAAGCGGTTTGGCCAGACGTTCGGCAATTTGCGGCGGGGCGGTCAGCTGATTCATGGGTGCTTTCCCGGAGTTGGTCCGGACCCGACCCTAGTTTCATACTGGTTAACGCAGCCTTAATGCGCCGGCTGTCGCGCCGCCTTTTCAATGGCTTCGACAAAATTCTCGAACAGGTAATAACTGTCCTGCGGTCCGGGGCTGGCTTCGGGATGATACTGGACCGAAAAAACCGGCCGGTCGGCAAGGGCGATACCGCAGTTTGATCCGTCGAACAGGCTGACGTGGGTTTCGTCTACGCCCTCGGGCAGGCTTTGGCTGTCGACGCAAAACCCGTGGTTCATCGATGTGATTTCAACCCTGCCTGTCGTCAGATCCTTCACCGGGTGGTTCGCTCCGTGGTGACCGTGGTTCATCTTGACGGTCTCGGCCCCCAAGGCCAGCGCAAGCATCTGATGGCCAAGGCAGATGCCGAAGATCGGCAGGTCCTTGCGGGCCAGAAGTTCCTGAATCATGGGCACGGCATATTCGCCGGTCGCAACCGGATCTCCCGGTCCGTTCGAAAGGAAGACACCGGCCGGATCATGCGCCAGAACGTCCTGCGCCGTGGCCGTGGCAGGCAGAACCGTGACATCGCAGCCAGCCGAGGCCAGGCAGCGCAGGATGTTTCGTTTCGCGCCATAGTCAATGGCCACGACCTTGTGGCCGGGTGTCTTGCGCCGGGTAAATCCCTCGGGCCATGCCCAGCGCATCTCATCCCAGTGGTATGATTGTGAACAGGTGACTTCGCGCGCCAGATCCTGACCTTCGAGGCCATGAAACGCGCGCGCTTTGGCCACCAGCGCTTCGATATCGAAATTCCCCTCGGGGTCATGGGCGAGCGCGACATGTGGCGCCCCCTGCTGGCGGATGGCGCGGGTAAGGCGCCGTGTATCGATGCCGCCGATGCCAATCCGGCCGCGCCGGCCCAGCCAGATGTCGAGCCGTGCGGCGGCCCGCCAGTTCGACGGGTCCGTGGGCAACCACTTGACGACCATGCCTGCGGCCACCGGTTCTGCCGATTCATCGTCTTCGGGGTTGGTTCCGACATTTCCGATATGGGGAAAGGTGAATGTAACGATCTGGCCGGCGTAGGAAGGGTCGGTCATGATTTCCTGATAGCCGGTCATGGCCGTGTTGAAGCACAGTTCCGCAACCGTTTCTCCGGTGGCTCCGAACCCCACCCCGTAAAACAGGGTTCCGTCTGCCAGGGCCACGCAGGCCGTGGGTTTGGTCTGGGAAGGGGTGGAATTCATCGCGCGACTCTCCGGCTCGGAATTGCCGGGAAGGTAAGGACAGGGGGTGTCAGGGTCAAGGCCATGCACTAATTTGACTTTTCCTTTGAAAACAAAATGTTACCTTATCAACCCTGTGTTGCGCCCCGCCAGTCGAAGCGGTAATGTCGGAGTTTCGGAAAGCTTATGGGGATGGCAGGACCGATGGAGATGAGACAGCGACTGAACACCGCTCAGAAAGAGGCGATGAAGGCCAAGGATGCGGATCGTCTTTCAACGTTGCGTCTGATCAATGCCGCGATCAAGGACCGCGATATCGCGCTTCGTGGTGAAGGGCGCGAGGACGGGGTGAGTGACGAAGAAATCCTCGGAATCCTGGGGAAAATGGTCAAGCAACGCCAGGAAAGCGCGCGCACCTACGAGGAAGCGGGGCGTCTGGAGCTTGCCGAAAAGGAACGCGAAGAGATCAAGGTGATCGAAGAGTTCCTGCCGCAACAACTGGGCGATCAGGAAATTGCCGATGCGATTGACGCCGCGATCGAAGAAATCGGCGCGACGTCGATCCGGGATATGGGCAAGGTCATGGGGGTTCTGAAAGGCCGCTATGCCGGCCAGATGGACTTCAGCTGCGTCGGCGCAAAGGTCAAAGACAAACTCGGTTGAACCGGGCGCAAGCGCGCCCGCCGTTTTTCAGGGATATACGCTGGTGGCCATCGCATGCCCCAGCGCTGTCCGACCGTCGGCTGCAAGCGCCGTGGCGCGCCATTCGTAAGTGTGCGGACTGTTGGGCGGGCAGGGCGATTTGTAGGCAAATGCGCCCGCTGCAATTGTTTCACGCCCGGAATAGTCAACCGTTCCGCCGCCGTGGGCGTATCCCGGGGCGTCGCGGTCGATCAATTCGAAGCGGATGCGGGCAGTGCCTGCGGGCACATTTGACACTTCGAATGTCGGGCTTGGAACCAGGTTCGGAATGCCGGATGTGCACAGTTCCAGGTCGCCCCAGTCAAAGCTGAGCCCGAATGTGCCATTGGTCGAGGTCGCATTGGCCATCGCGGCCATGACGGCTGCCGAAAGGATCAGGGGCGCGATATGCATCGGTTGTTTCCCGCTCTGGTTGGTTGTCGGGCAGGGTAGTGAATGGCCGCACGGCCTGTCCAGCGTGGGTTGGTCACGTCTCAGCGAATTTCGCGCAACAGATCGTGATAAAGCTCGGCCCGCTCGTCGGGGCTGAGGAAGGCACCTATTTCGACGGTGCGTTGGTTGCCGCGCAAGGTGACATAGTTTTCCACCGGCCCGCCGTCCGGCTGGATCGATACCTTCACCCAATGCGGGTTGGCCTGCCATTCCTGGCGCGGGCCGCGCGGGTTGAGGCGCACCAGCTCGACCTTGTCATCCCAGATGGTCAGGGTCTCGCGCAATCTTCCGTCGCCGTAGCTTCGTTCCAGAAAGAACCACATGAGCGCGAGCGTGCCCAAGGCAAACGGCAGCATCCCCCACAGGGCGGACGTGCCCACAAAGGCCATGAGCGGCAGCAGGAACATGGCGTAGGTGATCAGGATGAACGCGGCAAATCCCTTGCGCGGAAGCGACCTGTGGGGCCACAAGACCAGCCGCCTGCGCGGCCGGCCCCTGGCGGAACTGGAAGAGGCCCCGCCGGTTGTCGGGGCCTCCTCGGACAGATTTTCCCATTTCAGGGGCATTGGCCTTCCCTCAGTGGGCTGCGGCCTTGTCCCAGTCTTCCTGCTTGGGGAGCGTTTCAAACGTGTGCTCCGGCGGCGGGGAGGGCAGGGTCCATTCCAGTGTTTCGGCTTCGCCGCCCCAGTAGTTCTCCTCGCTCACCCGCTTGCCCCATTTCAGGGTGTAGAACACAATGCCGATGAAGAACAGGAACGAGGCGAAGGTCAGGAAAGCGCCGTAACTCGACAGCTTGTTCCAGTAGGCGAAGGCCTCCGGGTAGTCGATGTAGCGGCGCGGCATGCCCTGACGGCCCAGGAAGTGCTGGGGGAAGAAGGTCAGGTTTGCACCAACGAACATGGCCCAGAAATGCAGCTTGCCGGCCCATTCCGGATACTGGCGCCCGCTCATCTTGCCCATCCAGTAGTAGATGCCGGCAAAGATGCAGAACACCGCGCCAAGGCTCATCACGTAGTGGAAGTGCGCGACCACATAGTAGGTATCGTGATAGGCCCGGTCGATCGGCGCCTGCGAGAGCACCACGCCGGTCACGCCTCCGACGGTGAACAGGAACAGGAAGCCGAAGGCCCAGAGCATCGGCGTCTTGAACT
>JALSJL010000199.1 GCA_026989405.1 Marinosulfonomonas sp.
ACCACTTCGGCATCTCGCATATGGTCTATCACTGGGTGAACTGCGTCGGTGAACGGTTCGGGGCCGGCACCTACAGTTCGGAATGGGTCGACCGGTATCTCGAAAAGGACTATCTGCGGATGGACCCGGTGATATTCGGGTGTTTCCAACGGTTTACACCTGTCGACTGGAAAGAGCTGGACTGGACGACAAAACCCGCGAGGGACTTTCTGAAAGAAGCGATCGACTATGGTGTCGGCAACCAGGGCTACACCATTCCGATCCGTGGGCCGAACGGCCAGTTTGCGCTATTCACGGCCAACCACGATTGCAACGATCAGACCTGGGCGAGATTCATTGCGGACAATGGCCGCGACCTGATGATCATCGCGCATGAATTCAACAAGAAGGCGCTCGAGTTCGAAGAGGGCAACTCCGCGATCCAGACCGCGGTGCTCTCGCCGCGTGAACTGAGCGCGATGACCTACCTGGCCCGCGGATTCAGCCGCGCCCAGGCTGCGGACGAACTGTCGATATCCGAGCACACGCTGCGGGTCTATATCGAGGCCGCACGCCATAAACTGGGCGCGCTCAACACAACTCATGCGGTGGCGCGGGCGTTGAGCGCGGGAATTATTGTCGTCTGATCGGACAACAGAACGCGGCGCTAAAACACTGGTAACCATTCCTTCCTAGTCTGACGGCGGTCGGGCAAAGGAGCAATATTGATGCTGCGCTACATTCAAGGAACGGATCTGGGCCGTTATCCCCGTTTGCGAGAGTCCATGTTCAGGCACCGGGCAGACCAGTTTTCACGGCGGCTGAAGTGGGATGTCACGGTCGACAGCAATGGTTTTGAGCGGGACGAGTATGACGCCATGAACCCGCTTTATGTCATCTGGCAACGCCCCGATGGCAGCCACGGAGGCTCGATGCGGTTTCTGCCGACGCTTGGCCCGACAATGGTTGCCGATCATTTCTCGCATCTGACACAGGGCGTTCGCATAGAAAGCCCGCTGATCTGGGAATGCACGCGGTTCTGCCTTGCGCCGGATGCCGAGCGGCGGCTGTCGGCCGCGCTGGTCATCGGGGCTGGCGAGTTGATGGAGAACTTTCACCTTTCGCATTTCGTTGGCGTGTTCGATGCCCGGATGGAGCGGATATACCGCATGCACGGCGTTGTTCCTGATGTCATTGGCTCCAATGGAAGCGGAAACGAAAGAATTGGGGTCGGGCTGTGGGAAATGAACCGCAAGGCCTGGCCCAGGACGCTGGCGCGGGTCGGCATCACGCGCGCAACGTCGCGTGACTGGTTCTCGGCGTCGTTCGGCCATGAGGCAAGACGCGAGACGGCCTGCGCCTGACGTTCTTTCGTTTGTCCGGCGGCGCCCACGCGCAGGCTGAATTGGCTCTGGAAACCACTTGGCGCGGGCACTAGGTTCGCGTCATGGGCGTTGCGACATTTCAGTTTTCCGAAGATCAGGCCGATGCCTTCGACCGCGTCAGTGATGTGCTGCGCTCGGCGGGGATCGATCTTGAGGAATGCAGCACCTTGCCGGCCGGCGACGGGCGGGAAGACGTGTTAGCGATTGTCGGGCGTGCCGGCTCTGGCAAGACCATGCTGCTGGCGCGCCTCTACGAGGCCATGGAAGAAGCCGGCGTCAGTGTCGTTTCAGGCGACTATGAGGCGCGGCGGGGAAAAGACAAGCGAACGCTGGCCATACTGGCGCCGACCAACAAGGCCGCTTCGGTCTTGCGCGCGCAGGGCGTGCCAGCCACCACGATTCACCGGATACTTTACACGCCAATCTACGACCCGGAATATGAAAAGGTCGCGGCCTGGCTGGCGGACGGAGGCGAGCGGCCGACGGTCGAGGGGCTGACTGACGCGGCGCTGGACCGGGCATTTGCCTTTTACCAGTCCAACAAATCCGTGCCGGGCGCACTGGCAACCGCGGGACTGAAGGGGTCGGACTTCATCACCGGCTGGAAACGTCGGGAAAACCCGCTTGATGTCGGGTTTGTCGATGAAAGCTCGATGCTCGATGCGCGCCAGTTTGATGATCTGAAAGAGATTTTCCCGACCCTCGTGCTGTTTGGCGATCCGGCCCAATTGGCGCCCGTCAACCAGTCTGGCAGCATGGTTTTCGAAAGCCTTCCGGCCCCGCGCATTCTGAAGCTCGAGCGTGTTCACAGACAGGCAGCCGACAACCCGATCCTGGACCTTGCCCACGCGTTGTCGGATGAAACGCTGGACTTTGCAGGCTTCGAGAGAATGATCGAGGCCGCTGCATGCGCTGACGATCGCGTGGTCGTTGCCGGTCGTGTCGAAAGCGAGCTTATGGCGCGATCGCCGGTGCTTGTCTGGCGCAATGCGACGCGCGTCCGGCTCATCCAGGCGTTTCGCGCGGCATATGGCGCGCCCGATGATGGGATGCTGCCTGGCGAGCCCCTGATTTGCGATGGTCTGGAACTGCCGCTCAAACATCGCAAGCGGCGCATCGACCTGGAGGCACGCGGCCTGATCAAGGGGGCGCAGGTCATCTATCTCGGGCCGGGCAGTCGGCCGGGATTTTCGCGCCTTCACGTGGTGGGCGCCGAGGCGCCGCAAGTTTCGGTTGCCTCGATCATCAAGATCGAAATTCCCGGTGCGGATGAGCCATTCATTCCATATGCAGCCCATCTGGGCGCTGCCTTTCTGCACGGCGCGGCGGTGACCATCCACAAGGCGCAGGGTTCGCAGTGGGACACGGTGCAGGTCTTTGCCCCCGATCTGTGGGCCGCCAGTCGCGCGGGGCGCATGGAAGCGGGTATCCCGTTGTGGAAGAGGCTTGCCTATGTTGCGATCACGCGTGCCGAAAACCGCCTGCGATGGGTCACGCGAAACCGGTTGGCCAAACCGACAACGGCATTGACGACCAATGATCTTGACGTGGCCAGCCCGGCATTTGCCCTGACTCCTGAGCCGGTGTCGGAAGGGTAGGGCGGGCAAACCGGTTCGGTTGCCTCAGACGGGCTTGCCCCAAAGATCATACGGCCCGGCTTCGTCG